>DATLKW010000088.1:0-9391 GCA_035538175.1 Gemmatimonadales bacterium
TGGGACGACCGGCGGGAGCGTCTGCTCCTTGCGCGCGATCGCGCGGGGGAAAAGCCGCTCTTCTGGACGCAGGTGAACGGCGAGTTGCGGTTCGCCTCGGAGGTCCAGGCGTTGCTCGTCTACCCCGACCAGCCGCGCCGCGTGAACCCCGCGGCCGCCGCGTTGTACGCGGCCCTCGGCTACGTCCCGGCGCCGTTCACCATGCTCGAGGGGATCGCGAAGCTCGCGCCCGCGCACGTGCTCATCGCGGACCGCCGCGGGGTCGAGCTGCGCCGCTACTGGGACGCGGCGCTCGCCGCGTCGGGGCGGTCGGCGCTCGACCCCAGTACGCTGCGGGCCACGCTCCTGCGTGCCGTGGAGCGCGAACTCATGTCGGACGTTCCAGTGGGGGTGTTCACGAGCGGCGGGCTCGACTCGTCGCTCCTCGCGGCGGCGGCCGCGCGGGTCATGGCAGGGGACGCGATCCACACCTACGCGGTGCGGTTCGTCGAGCCGGGTTACGACGAGAGCGCGTACGCAGAGGCAGTGACGCATTCGATCCGCACGATCCATCACGTCGTCACCGCGGACGACCGCGCCCTCGAGCGGGCCTTCGGGGTTGTCACGGGTACGCTCGCCGAGCCGATCGGCGACCCGGCGATTCTTCCCACGTTCCTCCTCGCCGATGCCGCCCGCGCTGACGTCAAGGTCGTGCTCTCGGGCGAGGGGGCAGACGAGCTGTTCGGCGGCTATCCGACCTATCTCGGACACCGGGTAGCCGCGCTCTACCGTTGGCTTCCCGGCCCCGTGCGCGCCGGCGTCGCCGCGCTCGTCCGCCGGCTGCCGAGCTCCCCCGGCAAGGTGACGCTCGAGTTCATGCTGAAGCAGCTGGTCGCGGCGGCGGCCCTCCCGCCCCTCGAGCGCCATCTGACCTGGTTCGGAGCCCTCGGCCCCGACGCTCGAACGCTCCAGTGGGCGGACGCCCTGCTGGCGCCGTTCCCAGGGGCGCCCGCCCTGAATCGGCTGTTGTGGCTCGACACCCTCTCCTACCTCCCCGACAACCTGCTCGCCAAAGTGGATCGGGCCACGATGCTGGCGTCGATCGAGGCGCGGGCGCCCTATCTGGACCGGGAGGTCATGGAACTCGCGCTACCGCTGGCCCCGGCGCTCAAGGTGCGCGGCGCTACCACCAAGGCGATATTGAAGGAAGCGGCGCGCGGGCTCGTGCCGCGAAGCGTGATCCATCGGCGGAAGCGCGGGCTGTCGGTTCCGGTGGCGCGATGGCTGAACACCGGGTTGGCGGCCCTCGCCGACCGTCACCTGTCGGCGCCTCGACTGTTCCCCGACGCGCCCGCGGCCCGCCTCCTGGCCGAGCATCGGTCCGGCGCTTACAACCACGCCCGCAAGCTGTGGCCTCTGCTCATGGCCGAGTTGTGGGCGGACAAGTGGAACGTGGAGACATGACGCGAGCCGAAGCCCTGGCCCTGATGCAAGAGCACACCACGTCGCCCTCGCTTCGGCAGCACATGCTGGCGGTCGAGGCGGCGATGCGCGCCTACGCCATGAAGTACGGTGAGGACCCCGAGACCTGGGGCGTCGTAGGGCTGTTGCACGATTTCGACTACGAGCGGTTCCCCAACCCCGAGCACTCGCCCACCGAGGGGCATCCCGCCTGGGGGGTGCAGCAGTTGCGCACGCGGGGCTTTCCCGAGCCGTTGTGCCGCGCGATTCTCGGACACGGGGCCTACACCGGCGTGCCGCGGGACACGTTGCTCGCGCGCGCCCTGTTCGCCGTCGACGAGGTATGCGGCTTCCTCGTCGCGTGCGCCCTGGTGCGCCCGTCGCGCAGCTTCGCCGACTTGGAAGTGTCGTCGGTCAAGAAGAAGCTCAAGGACAAGGCGTTCGCGCGGGGGGTGAACCGCGACGATGTGACGCAGGGGGCGGGGGAGCTCGGGATACCCCTGGACGAGCACATCGGCTTCGTGATCCGGGCGCTGCGACCTGTGGAATCCCAGCTCGGGCTGGGCCCTCCGAATGCGGCGACGGGCCCGGCGGCGGCCCTGGGGTGAGCGTTCCCGCCACGGTCGCGCCCGGCGCTCCCACGCAGGACGGGCGCGATCAGTTGACCCTCGCCATCGATCGGGCCGCCGGCGCGCGCCCGGTCGGGGGGAACCGACTCGAGCATCATCCGGACAGCCCGCGGGCGTTGGCCGCGATGCTCGCCGGCATCGCGACCGCCCGCAGCCGGATCCACTTCGAGAACTACATCATCCGTGATGACCGGACGGGACGTCGCTTCGCCGACGCGCTGGAAGAGCGCGCGCGGGCCGGCGTGCGGGTGCGAGTGTTGTACGACGCAATCGGCTCGTTGGGCACCGCGGGCCGCTATTGGCGCAGCATGCGCCGCGCGGGCGTCGAGGTGCGGGCGTTCCATCCCCTCGGCGTGTCGCGCCCGCTCGACCTCTTAGCGCGGGATCATCGCAAGCTCCTCGTGACCGACGGGGCGTGGGCGATGATCGGCGGGCTGTGCATCGGCGACGAATGGGCGGGCGATCCGGCCCGCGGGCGGCGCCCGTGGCGCGATACGATGGTGGCGGTGTCGGGGCCCGCCGCCGCCGTGCTCGATGGGGCGTTCGCCCACAACTGGGGACGCGCGGGGCCCGCGCTGCCGCCGGACGAGCTCACGTCCGATCCCGCGGCCAGCGGCAGCTCGACGGTACGCGTAGTGGAAGGGATTCCGGGGCAGGCCCGGGTCTACCGCGCCGTGCAACTCCTGGCGGCGAGTGCCGCCGAGCGGCTGTGGATCACCGACGCCTACCTGATCGCGCCCGCGCCCCTCTACGCGAGCCTGGTCGACGCGGCGCGCAGTGGCGTGGACGTACGCCTGCTCGTGCCCGGGGCGAGCGACCTGGTGCTGCTCCGCAACTTTACGCGCATCGGCTACCGCGACCTGCTGCGGGCCGGGGTACGCGTCTTCGAGTACGAGGGCCCGATGATCCACGCGAAGACGATCATCGTCGACCGCCGCTGGGCCCGCGTGGGATCGAGCAACTTGAACGTCTCGAGCCTCCTGACGAACTACGAGCTCGACTTAGTGGCCGAGTGCGAGCAGCTGACCGATGACCTGACGGCGCAGTTTCGGCGTGATCTGTCGTCGAGTCGCGAGATCGTGCTCCGGGCCCGGCGCACCCCGTTGCCGCCGCGGCTCGTGGGCGCTCCGGCGGCCGCGGGGGAGCGGGTGGGGGCTGGGGTGGGGCCGCCCGACGCGCCGCACCGGCGCTCGGGCTACGAGCTTGGCGCGGTCGCCGTGGTGGCCCTGCGGCGCGTGGCGGGTGGGCTCCGGCGTGCGGTGGCGTCCACGGCCGCCCTCGCCTGTGGCGCGGTCGGGGCCCTGCTGCTCGTGCTGCCGCGCGTGATGGCGGTGATCCTCGCCGCGTTCGCCTTTTCGTTGGCCACCTCGTTCGGGATATACGCGTTCGAGCGCCGGCGCGCCCGGGATGCGGACGATGCCTGACCCCCCGGCGCCCCAACCCCAGCCCGCGGTCCCGCGTATAGGTGAGCAGGACGAAGCGACGCTCGTCGCCCAGGCGCGCGCGGGGGACCGGGGCGCGTTCGGGGCCCTGGTGGCGCGCTACGCCACCGTGGCACGGCGGGTGGCGCGAGCGGTGCTCGGCAATCCCGACGACGCGGACGATGCGGCGCAGGACGCGATGCTGCTCGCGCTCGTGAAGCTCGATCAGTTCGACCCGCGACGCCCCTTTGGGCCGTGGCTCTTGCGTATCGTCGCGAACGCCGCGACTGACCGGCGTCGCCGTCGCACGGTGCGGCGCGCCGAGCCGCTCGACCCCGGGCTCGCAGCCGGCGGATCGCGGCCCGACGTGCAAGCCGAGCGCCGCCTCTTGAACGAGCGGCTGCGCGAAGCCCTCGCCGAGCTGCCCGCGCGGCGGCGCATGGCGGTTGTGCTGTTCGACGTCGAGGGCTACTCGCACGCCGAGATCGCTGAAATCTTGGGGATCCCCGAGGGGACCGTGCGATCCGAGGTGTTTCACGCGCGGCGCCGGCTGCGCGCGTTGCTCGCGGATTGGAGGTGAACGGACGTATGAAGGAACCACTGCCGTTCGATCATCGACCCGATCCCCTCATGGGGGACGCGCTGCGACAGGCGCTCGAGCCAGGAGACGCCGCCGCGTTCGTGGCGCGAGTCTTGGCGCGGGTCGAGCAGGTGCGGGCCCCGTCGTGGGACGCCGTGTTGGCGCGGTGGGCGCGCGCCGGCGTGGCCGCCGCCGTGCTCATCGCCGCGGCGGCCGGCTATCTGGTCGGCCGCGCCGCGGGCACGCCGACCGGTCGCCCGTCGCTCGACGATGCGCTCCTGGCACCCGCCCCACCCGGAGACGTGGAGATCGTGCTCGCCTCCGTCATCGGCAACTAAGGGCCCCGAGTTCGCCATGCTCAATCGCTCTACGACGTGGGCCGCCGCGCTGCTCACAGCGACCTTCGCCGCTGGGGTCGCGGTCGGCGTGGGTGGCCGCGCGCTCTGGGTCCGTTACGCGACGGCGGCCGCTCCCCCGCGCACGCGCGGGATCGACCGCATGATGGCGGAGCTCGACGCTGAGCTGCACCTGACGCCCGTGCAACACGACTCGGTGCACGCGATCCTCGAGCGCCACTGGGCCCGGATGAGCGCCGTGTGGGAGACCGTGCGGCCCCAACTGGACGCGATGCGCACCGCGATGGACTCGGACGTCGCTCGTCAGCTCACCCCGGAGCAGCAGGCCGGCTACCGCGACCACGTGACCCGGTTCCGGCATCAAAAAGAGCAGGGGCTACCGGCACCGAGCGGACAGAAGCGATGACGAGTAGTCGCCGTGGCATTGTCGCAGGCGTAGGGGGAGTGCTCGTGGCGGGGTGCCTCGCGGCGCAGGCCCCGTTCCAGGTCACGCTGCCCGAGGCGGTGCGGCGCGCGCTCGACGTGCAGCCAGCCGTCATTCAGGCACGCGGCGCGATGAGCACTGCGGGATGGCAGCGCCGCGCGGCGTTCGGCGCGTTTCTCCCGACCGTGACGCTGAATTCGAGCGCCTTCCGGCAGAACACGCCTTCCTTTGTCAACGGCTTCCCGGCGGCGCAAGGCACGTATCAGTACAGCACCGGCGTGACCGCGTCGGTGGATCTGTTCACCGGCTTTCGGCGGCTCGCCAGCTTCCGCGGCGCCGACGCCACGGAAGACGCGGCCGACGCCGGGCTCGTGAACCAGCGTTACCAAGTGACGGCCGCGACCGCGCAGCTCTTTTTCACGGCCCTCGCCAACGAGGAGCTGGTCCGCGTGGCCCAAGCGCAGGTGCAACGCACCAAAGAGGAGCGCCAGATCGCGGTCAACAAGTTCCAGGCCGGTGCCGCTACGCGCTCCGACACCCTGACGGCGACGGTCGATCTCGGCAACGCGCAACTGGCCCTGCTCCAGGCGCAGGCGAATCTAGCCTCGGCCCAGGCCAACCTCGCGCGTCAGATCGGCGTGGACAGCTCCGTGCGCGCGGTGGCCGACTCGCAGCTGCCGTCGCTCCCCGACACCATCGGCCTCCGGGCGGGCGCGCTGCAGCGCGCGCCGCTCGTGGCGCAGGCGCTCGCCCAGGAGCGCGTCGCCTCGGCGACGCTGCTGTCGTCACGCTCGCAGTACTGGCCGACCCTCACCGCCTCCTACACCACCTCGAGCCAGGGGCTCACCGAGCCCTGGCAGGGGTTCGACGGCGGCAACCGCAACCTGAACCAGCTGCGGATCGGGCTGTCGTGGACGCTCTTCAACGGGTTCCAGCGCGAGCAGCTCGTCGACCAAAGCGCGGTGGCACTCGACGTGGCGCAGGCCCAGGCGGCGGACGCCCGCCGCCAGCTGAGCGCGCAGCTCACGCAGCAGCTCGCGGCCCTGTTCACCGCCGACGCGCAGATCGGCATCGCCGGCGCGAACGTCGCCGCCGCCGCGGAGGCGGCGCGGGTCCAGCAGGAGCGCTACCGCCTCGGCGCGAGCACCCTGCTGGATCTCTTCACGGCGCAGGCCAATCTCACGCAGGCCCAGGTGAGCCGGGTCCAGGCGCGGTTCAACTATTTAGTGGCCTTCGCGCAGCTCGAGGCCCTCGTGGGGCACCCCCTGTGACCACCGTTGAGGCGACCACTTTCCGCACGGGCGATACGCCGCTCCCCGACGTCGTAATCCTCACGCACAAGCTGACCCGGGATTACGACATGGGCGGGGAGGTCGTGCACGCCCTGCGCGGCGTGGAAATCCAGATCCGGAAGAACGAATTCGTCGCCATCATGGGGCCTTCGGGCTCGGGCAAGTCGACGCTCATGAACCTGATCGGCTGTCTCGACACCCCGAGCGCGGGCGAATACTGGCTCAACAGCCAGAAGGTGAGCGATCTCTCGGACGACGCGCTCGCCCGGATCCGCAACAAGGAGATCGGGTTCGTCTTCCAGACGTTCAACCTGCTGCCCCGCGCGAGCGCCCTCCACAATGTGGAGCTGCCGCTGATCTACGCGGGACTCGGGGCCAAAGCGCGGCGCGAGAAGGCCATCCAATCCTTGGGCCACGTGGGGCTCGGTGACCGCATGGAGCATCGCCCCAACGAGCTCTCGGGCGGGCAGCGCCAGCGCGTCGCCATCGCCCGGGCCCTCGTCAACGACCCGTCGATCCTGCTCGCCGATGAGCCCACCGGCAACCTCGACTCGGCCACCGGCGAGGAGATCATGCGGCTGTTCGAGCAGCTGCACGACACCGGGCAGACGATCGTGCTCGTCACGCACGAATCGGACATCGCCGCCCACGCGCGCCGACAGATCCACTTGCGCGACGGCCTGATCGCGCGCGACGAGCGCATCGAGCGCCGCCCGTGAGCCGAGCCCCCGCGCCCCGCGCACTCCTCGCTGTCCTCGCGCTTGGCGTAGTCGCCGGCTGCGAGCAGGCGCAGCCGGCGCCCCTGTTCGAGAAGGTCCCGGTCGAGCGTCGCGATATCGTCGTCACCATCGCGACGCAGGGGGTGATCCGGCCGATCCTCACGTTCAGCGTGAAGTCCAAGGCGTGGGGCGAGATCATCGCGCAACCGGTCGCCACGGGTACGGAAGTCAAGCGAGGCCAGCTGCTCACCGCGATCGACCCCCGCCTGCCCCGCAACAACCTGATCCAGGCGCAGGCGACGGTGGATAAGGCGCGGGCCCAGCTCGTGAACGCCAACGCACAGCTCGCGCGCAGCCAGGCGTTGTACAAAAGCCAGGCGCTCGCCGAGACGGATTACGAGAGCGCGAAACTCGCCCAGGCCACCGCCCAGTCGGCCGTCGTCACGGCCGAGGCGAATCTCGCGACCGCGCAGGACGCGATGGACAACACCCAGGTCCAGGCCCCGATCACGGGCACGGTATTGGAGCTCGACGCCGTGCTCGGCACGGTGATCTCGAGCCCGACGCTTGGCGGTGGCACCGTGATCCTCAAGATGGCGAGCCTCGACAGCGTGCAAGACTCGACGCTCGTCCCCGAAACCGATATCGGACGCATCGCGCCGGGGACGCCGGCAAGCGTCACCGTCGACGCCTATCCCAACCGCAGCTTCGAGGGTAGCGTCCGCCTGATCGTCCCGCAGGCGCAGGTGGCGCAAAATGTCACGGCCTTTCCAGTCCTCATCGGACTGGCCAACCCCGGCCATCTGCTGAAGCCCGGCATGAACACGCAGGTGCGGATCCACACGGGGCGACGCGACGGGGTCCTCGCCGTGCCCAACGCCGCGCTCCGTACTCAGCGCGACGTCGGCGCCGCGGCGGGCCTTGTTGGCTTGGACTCGGCTACGGTGGAGCAGCAGCTCGCGACCGCCTCGCCGGCAGCGGCGCTGTCGCGCGGGGGGGATGGCGGGGCCGGGGGGGGCGGGAGCGGCGAGACTGGAGGCGGCGGGGAGGGTGGGGGGGGTGGGGGGGGTGGGGGTGCCAAGGGCGGCGCGAGGGGCAAAGCCGGCGCCGCGGGGGCTGCGACCGGGGCAGACAGCGCGCGCGCGCGCATGTTCACGCTGCCGAACGGCCGCACCGTCGCGCTGCCTCCGGGCGTGACCGCTGAGCAGCTCCAGGCGGCGTTCCAGCGGATGCGCGCCGGGGGAGAGCCCTCGGCTGCCGACCGTGCTCTCCTCGCAGGCGTCTTCGGGCGCGACGCGCGCGGCGCTAGGTCCGCGTTCCGACAAGGCCGGCGGACCAATCAGAGCTATGCCGTGTTCCTGCTCCGGGACGGCAACGTTATCGCCCAGCCGATCCGGACCGGCCTCACCGACCAGGACTATGTCGAAGTGACCCAAGGCGTGACGGAACGGGACACCGTGCTCCTCCTGCCGAGCGCCGCGCTCGTGCAGTCGCAGCAGCAGTTCAAGCGACGGTTCCAGAACGTCACCGGCGGCGGGCTCCCGGGGCTGCGCCAACAGAGCGGCGGGGGGGCGCGCTGAGCTTCACCCGGCGCTCAGGCGCGGCGGGCCCCGCCGCCCTCGCGGTCCTCGCGCTGCTCGCGGCGTGCCGCAAGCCGGAGACCGCGCCACCCTACGAGAAGGTCCCCGTGGCGCGCCGCGACATCATCGTGAGCGCCACCGCCACCGGCGTGATCCAGCCGATACGCACCCTGAGCGTCAAGTCGAAGGCGTCGGGCGAAATCCTCGACGAGCCCGTCCAGACGGGCGACGAGGTGAAGCGCGGGCAGCTGTTGGCGAAGATTGACCCGCGCATTCCGCAGAACAACCTCGCTCAGGCCGAGGCCAACCTCGCCGTGGCGCAGGCGCAGCTCGCGAATTCGAGCGCGCAGCTCAAGCGGAGCGAGGCGCTGTTCCAGACCCAGTCGATCACGCAAGCGGGGCTCGATTCCGCCCAGCTCGCGGCGGCGACCGCCAAGGCAGCGGTGGCGACCGCGGGGGCAAATCTGCAGACGGCGCGCGATGCCATGCAGGACACGCACGTCCTCGCGCCGATCACGGGCACCGTGCTCGAGCTCGACGCGGTGCTTGGGACCGTGATCTCGAGCCCGACCAATGACGTGGGGGGCGGCACCATCATCCTGAAGATGGCGAACCTCGACACCGTGCAAATCTCGGCGCTCGTGGACGAGACGGACGTAGCAAAGGTGCAGCCGCGGCTCGCCGTGACGATCGGCGTCGACGCCTTTCAGAACCGCACCTTCGACGGCAGCGTACTGAAGATCGAGCCGCAGGCGCAGGTGACCCAGAACGTGACGATGTTCCCGGTCGAGGTGAATATCCTCAATCCCGAGCACCTGTTGAAGCCGGGCATGAACGCCGAGGTCGAGATTCACGTGGGGCAACGGCAGGGTGTGCTCGCCGTTCCCAACGCCGCCCTCCGAACCGCGAAGGACGTTGGATCCGCGGCGAGCGTGCTGGGCCTCGATCCT
>DATLKW010000089.1:0-4275 GCA_035538175.1 Gemmatimonadales bacterium
ACGCGGCCGTCTTTGATCGTGATCTCCCCGAACAAGACGCCTGTGATGCCAAAGATGATCCCCCCTTCCATCTGCGCGCGCACCGTGTCGGGGTTGACGATCGTGCCGCAATCGACGGCGCACACGACGCGCGTGACACGCACGTCGCCGCGAGGCGAGACCACAACGTCGGCGACCTGCGCGATGTAGCTGCCGAAGCCGTGCAACAGCGCGATGCCGCGCCCCTGACCGGCGGGGAGGGATCGCCCCCACCCTGACGCGTCGGCGGCGAGCTCGAGCACGCGCTTCGCCCGCGGCGATGCTCCGAGGAGCCGGCGGCGGTATTCGAACGGATCGTGCTTGGTGGCGGCCGCGAGCTCGTCGATGAAGCTCTCGACCACGAAGATGTTGTGTGTCGGACCGACGCCGCGCCAGAATGCGGTGGGAATATCGGGCGGCTCCTGGCGCACGTAGTCGACACGGATATTGGGCAGGGTATAGGGTGGCTCGGCTGCCCCTTCCACGGCGTCGACGTCGAGGCCTTTCACCGTCGCCACGAGCTGGCGGAGGCCGACCGCGCGGATCACGCGCAGATTCTTCGGAAAGAGCTCGCTCGACACACGGGCCAGGATCGAGGACCCGACGACGCGATGCGTCCACGCGGTGGGCGCGCCCTGGTCGTCCAGGCCGGCGGCGAGCCGGTCGTAGTAATACGGCCGGTACATGTCGTGCTGGAGGTCTTCCTCGCGGGTCCACACGACCTTCACGGGCCCTGAGACCTGCTTCGCGATCTCGACCGCGCGGACCACGAAGTCCACCTCGAGGCGGCGACCGAATCCGCCGCCGAGGAGGTGGTTGTGCACCTGGACCTTGTCCTTGGGGAGTCCGGTGACCCTCGCCGCCGCCGTCTGGACGAACGTCGGCACTTGCGTGCCGAGCCACAGCTCGCAGCCGTCCGGTCCCAGGCGGACCGTGCAGTTGACGGGCTCGAGCGTGGCGTGTGCGAGGAACGGCACCTCGTAGGCGGCTTCGATCTTGCGGGCGGCGGACGCCATCGCTCGCTCGACGTCCCCCTCGCGGCGGGCCACCACGCCCTCCCGCTCGGAGGCCTGCGCGAGCGCTCGCACGATGTCGGCGGTCGCGAGGTGGGCGTTCGGGCCCTCGTTCCACCGGATGGCGAGCGCCCCGAGGCCCTGTTTCGCCGCCCACATGTGGTCGGCGACGACGGCGACGGCGTCATGGAGCGGCACGACCTGCCGGACGCCTGCGATCGCGAGCGCCGGACCCGGGTCGACGCCCGCCAGCGTTCCGCCGAACACGGGGCAGGTGGCGAGCGTGGCGATCTTCATGCCCGGCAGGCGGATGTCGATCCCGAACTGCGCCGTTCCATCCACTTTGGCGCGGGCATCGAGTCGTTTCACCGGTGTGCCAATGAGCCGGAAGTTCTTCGGATCCTTGAGGGACACGGACCGCGGCGCGGGGAGTCCGGCCGCCCGATCGACGAGCTCACCGTAGCGGAGCCGGCGCCCGGTGGGATCGTGGATCACCGCCCCTCCCGTAGCGTGACACGAGGCGGGATCGACGTGCCACGTTGCGGCCGCGGCGGCGATGAGGAGGGTGCGAGCGACCGCGCCCGCGCGCCGCAGCGGCACCCAGTTGCCGCGCACCGAGGCCGAACCTCCCGTCTGCTGCACGCCGAACAGCGGCTCCGCGTATCGAGCGTCGTCGGGGGGCGCGTGCTCGAGCCGCACGTCGCTGAGCTCGACCTCCAGCTCCTCGGCCAGCAACATGGGCATCGCGGTATAGGTCCCCTGCCCCATCTCGACTTTGTGCATGACGAGCGTGACGACGCCCTGGCGATCGATGCGGATGAACGCATTTGGCTGAAACGCCGCCGTCGACTGCCCCGCGCCCCGGCCCGCGCCCCATCCGCCCGCGGGCAGCGCGAACCCCAGCAGCAAGCCGCCGCCGCCGGCGGCTCCGACCCGCAGGAAGTCCCGCCGCGAGACTGCGCCGCCCGCAGGGCCCCGGTTCATGCTCGCCCCCCGGTTTGGCTCGCGCGCTTGATCGCGGCGCGGATGCGGACATACGTCCCGCAGCGACAGATGTTGCCCGCCATCGCGCGATCGATGTCGGCATCGCTCGGTCGCGGCGTGCGCGCGAGCAGGGCCGCCGCGCTCATGATTTGGCCCGACTGGCAATACCCGCATTGCACCACGTCGAGGTCCAGCCACGCTTGCTGCGCGCGAGCCCCGCTCGGCGTGCCGCCGATCGCCTCGATCGTTGTGACGCGCTTGCCCGAGAGCGTCGCTACCGGCGTAACGCACGAGCGCACCGGCTGGCCGTCCACGTGCACCGTGCACGCGCCGCACAGGGCCATGCCACATCCGAATTTCGTGCCGGTGAGGCCGATGACGTCCCGCAGCACCCACAGGAGGGGCATCCCCGGGGGGACGTCCACCATGCGGGTCGCACCGTTGACGTGGAGGGTTATCACGACTTCCTCCTGCCGAGCCCGATCATCCGAGGGAAGGCCTCAGGAGCGGCCCCGGCTCCGCGCACTGGCGAATCAGGTCCCAGGCGGCCTCGACGTGCCGCCGCTCGGTGTACGTGCCGCCAATCGCCAGGCGCAGCACGAGCCGCCCATCGAGCCGCGTGTGCGTCAGGTACAGCCGGCCAGACGCGTTGAGGGTCTCGAGCAAGCGCGCGGTGGCGTCGTCGCCGGCGGCATGGCGGAAGCAGACGAGATTGAGGGGCACGGGCGCGGCGAGCGCGAAGCGGTCGTCGGCCGCCACCCAGCGTGCGAACTCCTGGGCGAGGGCCACGTGGCGCCGGATGTGCGCGCGCAGGCCCTCGGCCCCGTAGTGGCGGATCACGAACCAGAGCTTCAGGGCACGGAAGCGCCGGCCGAGGGGGATGTGCCAGTCGCGGTAATCGAACACCGCCCCCGAGGCGCTCGCGGGGTTGCGCAGGTACTCGGGGTTGACGGTGAGTGTGGCGATCAAGCCGGCGCGCTCGGCGACGTAGAAGCAGTCGCAGTCGAAGTTCGTCAACATCCATTTGTGCGGGTTGAAGCAGTAGCTGTCGGCGAACTCGACGCCCGTATGGATCCAGCGGTGTTCCGGGCAGAGGGCGGCGCTACCTGCCAATGCTGCGTCGACGTGCAACCACAACCGCTCGCGGCGGCAGATTGCCGCGATCGCGGGCACGGGATCGATGGCGGTGGACGAGGTCGTCCCCACGGTGGCGCACACGAAGAAGGGAGTATGCCCCGCGCGCCGATCGTCGGCGATTGCGCGCTCGAGGGCCTCGGGCCGCATGGCGTAGGCGGCGTCCACGGCAACCGCCCGCAGGTTGCGCCGCCCGATGCCGGCGATCGCCGCCGCCTTTTCGAGCGACGAGTGGGCTTGGGTGGACACGTAGCCGGTGAGGACCCGATGGACGCCGTCGTCGTTGCTCGTGTAGCCCGTCGCGCGCTCCCGCGCGGCGAGGAGCGCGCAGAGCGAGGCGCTCGAGGCGGTGTCTTGGATCACCCCACCGCCCGACCCGGTTGACTTGAACCGTTCGGGCAAGCCGAGCAAATCCGCGACCCAGTCGAGCATATGGGTCTCGAGCTCCGTGCAGCTTGGACTGGTCGCCCACAGCATCCCCTGTACGCCGAGTCCCCCCGAGACGAGATCACCCAGGATGGCCGGCGGCGACGCGTTGCCGGGGAAGTAGGCGAAGAAGCTCGGCGACTGCCAGTGCGTGATCCCGGGGAGGATCACGTCGTCCAAGTCCCGCAGGATCGCCTCAAAAGGCTCGCCGCGTTCCGGGGGGCGGTCGGGCAGGCGGCGTCGGATCTCCCCCGGGGCGACTCGAGACAGTACGGGGTAATGCTCGACCGCCTCGAGGTAGCGGGCGACCCAGTCGATCGTCTGACGTCCGGCGTGACGGAATTGCTCTGGGGTCATGGCTCCTGGCTCGGTGCGCTTCCGGGCGGTTGAGCGCGGCGCGAATAGGATCGCGCAAGATCCGGCGCGCGGCTGCCAGTAAAAGGAACGCCGTGGCACCGGGGGTTCCAGGGGGGACTCCCCCACGACCGCAGGCGGTACCGTCCCGAAGCGCCGCAACTCCGGCCCCTTGGTGTAGCGGGGATGGGCTCTCGTTATCCGCCCGTTAAGGAGGCGACCCCGTGGCGGCGCCCGCGCCGTACAGCCGGTCGTAATGGGGGCGCTCGACCGAGCGGTACAGGGCAAGGATGGCCGCCTGGTCGAAGGCCGCGGCGACGAGCCCCGGGAGGGAGCCGAGGGCGAG
>DATLKW010000090.1:0-12629 GCA_035538175.1 Gemmatimonadales bacterium
GGCGCGAGCAATACGACGCCTATCGGACCGCACACCCCGAGGTCGCGGTGGAGCTCGAGCGTCGGCTCGCGGGCCGCCTGCCCGACGGCTGGGACGAGGCGCTCGCGGCGGGGGTGGGGGCGGCGGGAGAGGCGCAGGCCACGCGAGCCGCGTCGGAGAAAGTGCTGAACGCGGTCGCCTCCCGGCTCCCCGAGCTCATCGGCGGGTCGGCCGACCTCGCAGGATCGACTCAGGTCGCGTTCAAGGGTGGAGGCGACGTCGCGGCGGGCGCCTGGGGCGCGCGCAACATCCACTTCGGTATTCGGGAGCACGGCATGGGCGCGATCCTGAATGGTCTCGCCCTGCATGGCGGCGTGCGGCCCGTGGGATCGACGTTCTTGATCTTCTCAGACTACATGCGGCCGCCGATCCGGCTCGCGGCGCTCTCCCACCTGCCCGTGCTGTACGTGTTCAGTCACGATTCGATCGGGCTCGGCGAAGACGGCCCCACGCACCAGCCTATCGAGCAACTGGCGTCGCTCCGCGCCGTGCCGGGACTCGTCGTCATCCGCCCCGCCGACGCCTTGGAGACGGTCGAAGCGTGGCGCGTCGCGATCGCTCACCGCGCGGGGCCCGTGGCGCTCGTGCTCACGCGACAAAAGGTGGCGATCATCGACCGCACGCGCTTCGCGCCCGCCAATGGACTGCGCCTCGGCGCCTACGTCCTGGCGGAGGCCCGAGGCGGGAAGCCCGTCCTCATTCTCATCGCCACGGGGTCCGAGGTCGAGCTCGTCCTCGGGGCCTACGAGCGGCTCGCGGCCGACGGGATCGCGGCGCGCGTCGTGAGCATGCCCTCGATGGAGCTGTTTCTGGAGCAGCCCCAGGCGTACCGCGACGCGGTGCTCCCGCCCGCCGTGCCGCTGCGGCTCGCCGTCGAAGCCGCCTCACCCCAGCCGTGGTATCGCTGGGTAGGGGAGCGGGGGGCGGTCCTGGGTCTCGAACGCTTCGGGGCCTCGGCGCCGTATGCGCGGCTCTACCAGGAGTTCGGACTCACGGTGGACACCGTGGTGCGCCGGGCGAAGGAGCTAGTGGGCTAGGCGCTCCCGCACCTGTCGCGCCGCCGCACGGCCGGACTTGACGCAGGCCGACACACCCGCGCCGTCGAACCCCGCTCCCGCGATTGCGAGCGGTCGCACCGTCGCAAGCCCCCGGCGCACGTGGGCGACCCGGCCCGCGTGCTCCGGCCGGTAGCGCGGGATGCCCCGGGGCCAGATGAACCGACGCGTCCACAGCGGCTCCCCACGGAGCCCGAGCGCGGCGACAAGCGTCGCGTGGGCGGCGGTCACGGGGTCGTTCACCGCGGGGTCGACGAACGCACGCAAGAGGACATGCCCACCGGGCGCGCGACCGGGATACTTGAGCGAGGAATACGAGCAGGCACGCACCGCCCCGTCCCACTCAGGTGCGGCCACGAAACCCGTGCCGTGGGGTGGAGTGGGGAGGGCGCTCGCGCGATAGGCGAGCGAGAGGGTGGTGCTCGCCTGGTAGACGACGCAGTCGAGCTCGCGCGCCCCCGGGACGCCAGCGGCCGAGAGGAGCCGAGCGGCGATCCAGGCGGGAAGGGCGAGGATCACGGCGTCGGCTTCGAGCGTCGCGCCGCCCGTCACGGACAGCCGCCAGCCGCGAGCGGTGGGTGCGAGCCCGGTCACCCCCTGGGCCGCTCGGATGCGGGGTGCGAGGTGGGCGGCAAGCGCCTCCACGAGATCGGCCATCCCGCCCTGGAAGCTCCGGAATCCGCGGTCGAGCGCGCCCACTCGGGGAACTTCGATCCCGAGGAGCTCGGCCGCCCGCCCCTCGGGCAGGGGCTCAAGCGCCTTCCCCGTCCAGAGCGTGGAGCCCCGCGCCATTTGATCGACGAGGCGCTCACCGATCCCGGCCTCGCGGGCGAGCTCCTGGAGATCCGGCTCAGCCGCGAGGAAGCCGTCGGGCCCGCCTTCCACCACGAAGCCCTCGCTGCGCTCGGTGACGATCACGCCTCCCGGGCGCCGGGTCGCCTCGAGCACCACGACGTCCGTGCCGGAGCGCCAGAGGTCCCACGCGGCGGCGAGGCCCGCGAGCCCCGCGCCGGCGACCGCCACGGTCACAGCCATCCCCGCGCCGCAGCCGCAGCATGGGTGATCTCGGCCAGCGCGGCGAGGAGCAGGGGGTCGTTGTTGAGCGAGGGGGTGCGCTCGAATGCTACGTCGAGATCCCGGGCGAGCGCCCGGTAGCCGACGTCGACGTCGTAGAGCACCTCGACGTGGTCGCTCACGAACCCGATCGGCACGAGGAGAAACGCCCGATGGCCAATCCCGGCGAGGGTGCGCATCAGGGCGCCTGCCTCGGGGCCGAGCCACG
The DNA here is from genome assembly GCA_035538175.1 of Gemmatimonadales bacterium. Taxonomy (GTDB): domain Bacteria; phylum Gemmatimonadota; class Gemmatimonadetes; order Gemmatimonadales; family GWC2-71-9; genus AG41. Next base: position 2,377 of record DATLKW010000090.1, read on the forward strand.
GCTCGTCCGTGCGGCCGGCGCTCTGGTAGGCGAAGTGCCACGCGCGGACGCCCGCGCGGTCGGCGACCCGGGCGGCGCTCGCGCGCAGTTCTTCGGGACAGGGATCGCCGTCTTTCACGATCTTCTGGGGCAGGCTGTGGGCGGTGAAGAGCACCTGGACCACTGCGGGTTCAGAAAACCGCTGGAGGGATTGCCGGACACGACCGGCCACAGCGTCGAGGAACTTGGGGTGGTCCCCCCAGCTCCGCACCAGCGCGAGCTCAAGCCGGCCGCGGCTGGCCTCGAGGAGCTTCTTCTGGTAGGCGCCAACCGACATGGCGGAGTAATGGGGCGCTAGCACGATCGCCACGACGCGGCGCGCGCCGGCCTGGACGATCCGCTCGACGGCGTCGCGGATGTAGGGGTGCCAGTGTCGCATCCCGACGTGCACGGCGAAGTGGCGGCCGAGGAGCTCTTGGAGGCCGGCCGCTTGCGCCTCGGTCAGTTCGCGGAGCGGCGACCGGCCCCCGATCGCGGCGTAGCGGCCCTTGATCTCGGCGAGGAACTCCGGGCTTACCGGCCGGCCCCCCCGCACGTCCAGGAGGTATGGCTCCACGTCTTCGAGCGTCCCCGGCCCGCCGTAGGCCATGAGCAGCACGGCGATCGGGTCAGCCGCCATGCACCCACTCGACGACGCGCTGCAGCGCTTCGACCGGCGTGTCGGGCAGGACGCCGTGCCCCAGGTTGAAGATGTGGCCCGGCCGGCCCCGCGCCCGCGCGAGCACGTCGCGCGTCTGGCGCTCGAGCTCGGGCGCCGGAGCGAGGAGGGCGGCGGGGTCCAGGTTGCCCTGGATCGCGCGGGGCCCAATCTGCTCCCAGGCGACGTCCAACGGGATACGCCAGTCGATGCCGACGACATTGCCCCCGGCCCGAGCGAAGTCGGGAAGCAGCGTTGCCGTGTCGGTTCCGAAGTGGATGACGGGGGTGCCCGGCGCGCCCGCGAGCTCGAGCGCGCGTCGGCTGTGGGGCAGCACGTACGCCGCGTAGTCGCCCGGGGAGAGGCACCCCACCCAGCTGTCGAACAGCTGTAAGGCGCGGGCGCCGGCGTACGCCTGGGCGGCGAGGTAGCGACCCGCGAGCTCCGCCAGGTGCGCCAGGAGGTCGTGCCACGCGCGCGGCTCGGCGTACATGAAGCGTTTGGTGACAGTGAACGTGCGGGTCGCGCCGCCTTCGATCGCATAGCTCGCGAGCGTGAACGGGGCGCCCGCGAAGCCGATGAGCGGCACGCCAGCCGGCAGCGCCCGGGCGGCGAGCCGGGCGGCGTCGAGGACGTAGCCCAAGTCCTGCTCGGGGTCGACCTCGCCGAGCCGGCGGACGTCCTCCGGCCGGCGGATGGGGTCGGCGATGCGCGGGCCCTCGCCGTCCGCGAACGCGAGTCCAAGCCCCAGGGCTTCGAGCGGCAGGAGGAGGTCGGCGAACAGGATGGCCGCGTCGACCCCGAGGTGGAGAACCGGTTGTAGCGTGACTTCGACGGCGAGCTCCGGCGTGTGGCACAACTCGAGCAGCGAGTGCTTGGCGCGCAGCGCGCGGTAGTCCGGGAGGTAGCGCCCCGCCTGCCGCATGAACCACACCGGCGTCACGTCGGTGGGTTCCGAGCGGCACGCCTGCAGGAATCGGCCGTCGTCAGGCGCGGGGGGCAACGGTCGGCTCCCGCGCGTCGGCAGGAGCGATGAGGACCGTCTCGCCCTCGAGCTTCACCCGATACGTCGCCACGGGGAGCGCTGGCGGCCCCCCGAGCACCTGGCCCGTCTCGAGCGCGAACACGCCTTCGTGCCACGGGCACGTCACGGTGCAGCGTGCCGCATCGAGCGTTCCCTCGGAGAGGCTCGCCCGCGCGTGCGAGCAGCGGTTCGCGAGGGCGTACACCGCGCCGTTCAGGTTGAAGAGTGCCACGGCGTCCCCGCCCACGTAGACGCGCCGACCCGTGCCCGGGGGCACGTCCGCGAGGGTCGCGACCGGCGTGTAGCCGTCGGCGCGGGCCGGCCGCCGCGAGACCGCCTGCGCGGCGCCCGCCCCGCCGAGCGTGTCGAGCATGTCCCAGAGGGACATCTGCACGCAGGTGAACGTCGGCGTGTCGCGCAGGGTGTACGACGACGCCTTGCTCTCGCGCAGCTCCATCACGAGGTCGAGGAAGGCGGCGGGGTCGTCGCCCTCGAACGCGACGATGAATTCCTGGTCGTCGAGCCCGTAGGAGTACGTGGTGTTGAGGCGGATCGAGGGGTACTGGCGACCGATGCGCACGTGCTCGTCCATCATGACCTGCCGCTCGGCCTTGGGCAGCCCGTACCAGGCGCGCGTCTTCACGAACGGGTAGACGAAGAGGTAGCGCGCGTCGCTCGGCCGGATGACCAGGCGGGAAGGCCGCTCGGGGTCCTCGGGGAATTCGTAGATCGACCGCCGGGTCATCGCGAGGTAGCTGTAGGGAAGCGTCAGGTAGGCGCCGAGGTCGGTCCGGTTGAGCGCGGTCTGGAGCGCGACGAGGGCGTCCAGATCTTCGGCGACCTGCCATAGCAGGAAATCGCAGTCGCCGCGGATGCCGACGAGGCCGAAGGGCCGCAGCAGCAACCGACCGGTGAAGCCTTCCACCGTCTCGCCGAACTCGAGCTTGGAGCTCGCCTGGCGGTCGGCCGACAAACGCCGCCAGGCGGGGTCGAGCTTGCAGAAGGCGAAGCGGACGACCTGGCGGCGCTCGGCGCGTTTCTCGCTCATGCCGACAATCTATACACCGTTCGGAGCGCGCGGGCCTGAGGCTTCGACGACGGACTGTTTCCCGTGATGGCGGACGCGGAGCCCGCCCGCGAGCGCCGCCCGATCGAGCCGGCGGCGCACCTCGCCCCCGAACCAGTCCGTGTCGTCCACCACGAGGCTCCCCCCAGGGACGATCCGCGGGACGAGCGCCTCGATCTCGTGCCACACCACGTCGGGATCGTGGCTCCCGTCCAGGTAGGCCAGCGTGAAACGCTCGAGCGGCTGCCGGCGGCCCCCGATCCAGAGGTACAGCCGGTCGAGCTCGGCGAGAAACAGCGTGGAGTCCATCATGTAGTGGATGTGATTCGGGTAGCGGGCGAGTGCGCGTTTCATCGCCACGTAGTGGCGGTCGTCGTAGGTGAAGGGCGCGCCCTCGTACGGTCGCGCCCCGTAGGGGTCAACGGTGAGGACGAGGGGGCGGTGGGGCGCGTGACGGTACACGTCGGCGAGCACGCGCAGCGTCAGGAGCGCGGAGCCCCCGCTCCGGGTGCCGATCTCGAGGAACGGGGGCGCCGCCGGGTCGCGGGGAGCGCGGGCGACGGCGCGCGCCAGCGCAAGCAGGAATTGGCTCCGGGTATCGCTGTGGCGGCGGCAGCGGAACACGTGCCACCGGAGACGCCAGTCAGACGGACCGACGGTCGCCTGCGTCAAGCGGGGTGGGTGCGCGCGCGCTGCGCCGCTCCTTCCAGATGCTCCGGAGGATCACGACGCCGATCCCGCCGAAGATGAGCACGGGGGTCAGGGCGAGGAGCACGGCGGCCCAGAAGTACAGGAGCTCCATCTGGGAGTCGTCGGCGCCGTGCTGGAGCGCGAGCAGCGCGGCGAGGGTCATCGGCCGAGAAAGCGGTTCAAGTGACGCAGGTAATAGGCGAGCAGGGCGGCGGCGAGTGCGGAGGCGAGGGACATAACGAGCGTCAGGACCTCCCCCGATTGCCGGAAGCTCCAGCCCGCCCACAGCGCGAAGCCCGCGCAGAACACGACGGCGGTCCCGATGAGGAGGCGGTGGAAGGGGATCATCCCGCGGCCCTCCGGCTCCCTACGCCCCGACCTTGTCCACCACCATGAGCGTGAGGAGCGCCGGGAGGTAGACGATCGACACGAGGAAGAGGCGCCACGCGCGTGCCGTGGTCGCGGCGCGGGTCATGGCGAGTGAGGCGCCCGCGTACGCGACCCCGAGCGCCAAGGCGCCGAAGAAGTACAGGCCCCCGGTCACGCCAAGGAGGGTCGGTAGGAGGCTCACGGGCAGGAGCGCCGCGGCGTAGGCGAGCACCATGCGCCCCGTATGCCGCCCGTCCGGGTCCGCAACCGAGAGCATCGCGAGGCCCGCGCGCCGGTAGTCCTCCCGGTAGATCCACGCCAGGGCGAGGAAGTGGGGGAGCTGCCAGAGGAAGAGGATCCAGAAGAGGGCGGCGACCGCGGGCCCGAGGGCACCGCCCGCCGCCGTCCAGCCGCCCACGATCGGCAGCGCGCCGGGCACGGCGCCGACAAGCGTGTTGAGCGTCGTGGTCCGCTTGAGCGGCGTGTAGAGCAGCACGTAGCTCCCGAGGGTGAGGGCCCCGAGCGCCGCGGTGAGGACGTTGACGGCGAGCGCGAGATAGAGGACCCCGGCGACCGAGATGATCGCGGCGAACCGTGCGGCCGCGCGCGGCGTGACCCGCCCCGAAGGCAGTGGCCGCCCTTCGGTGCGCCGCATGCGCGCGTCGACGTCGCGCTCGCGCACCTGGTTGAAGGCGTTCGTGCCCGCCGCCACGAGGGCCACGCCGATCAGCGTGTGCACGAGCAGCCGCACGTCGACGCCCCCGCCCGACCCGAGGTAGAACCCGGCGGCCGCCGTGAGGAGGACGAGCTGCGTGATGCGCGGCTTCGTCAGCTCCAGCAGGGCTACCAGATATGCTCCGACATGCCGGCGAGGATGAAGATCACGGCGAGCGGCAGCGGCACGATCGCCAGGATGCGCAGACTCCAGCGCTCGAATTTCAGGTGCATGAAGAACATGCCGACGAGCGCCGCCTTCCAAATCGCGAGGAAGAGGAGCAAGAGCAGCTTCAGGTTGGTGGCGATGGGCAACCGAAACGCGAGCGCCAGCTCGGCGGCCGTGAGGATCGCGAGGTACGCCCAGATCAGGAGGTAGTTGGGACGCTTGTGTGCGGTCTCCATGGCGCCTCAGATCAAGTAGACGATGGTGAAGAGGATGATCCACACCAAGTCGACGAAGTGCCAGTACAAGCCGACGGTCTCGATCCCCGCGTAATCGGAACGGCTGTACTTGCCCGGCAGCGCCTTCGTGAAGAACAGGTAGGTCATCGAGATGACACCGCACGTGACATGAAAGCCGTGGAACCCCGTCATCGTGAAGAACGTCGAGCCGTAGAGCCCGATCGTGGCGGCGGGGAGCGTGCCCTTCGCCACGAGGTCGGCGATCTCACTGCCTTCGCGCGCCCCACTCGGCACGAAGCCGCGCTCCACAAGATGGACGTACTCGAAGATCTGGATGCCGACGAACGTCGCGCCCCCCAGGATCGTCAGGAGGAGCCAGAAGCGCATCTTCCCCACGTCGCCGTCCTGGATCGCGGCGTACGCCTTGACCATCGACACGCTCGAGCAGATCAGGAGGAACGTGTTGAACGCGGTGATCTGGATGTTCAAGACGATGCCCGGCTTCGCCCATTCGCCCGGCGCGCCGAAGCGGAGGATGATGTAGGTGCCAATCAGGGCGGCGAAGAACATCACCTCGGACGCGAGGAACACCCACATGCCGAGCTTCTTGTTGTAGACGTCGAGCCCCCGCTCGGCGGGGAACGGCGGTTGCATTTGGTCCACGGTGGCGGCGGCGTGCGTCATCGGGGGGCCCTCTAATGGCGAGCGGCCGTTGCGGCGGCCGGCTCGCGGTCAGTCGGGAGCTTCCGGGTCTGCGGCAGGTAGTCCTCCGTGACCTCGGGGGAGCTGAGCTCGTAGGGGCCGCGGTACACCGTCGGCACCCGCTCCCAGTTGCCGTGCGGGGCGGGGCTCGGCAGGGTCCACTCGAGGCCGTTGTCCTGCCAGGGGTTCAGGTCCGCCTTCTGCCCGCGCTTCAAGCTCCACCAGAAGTTCACGAAGAAGATGAGCTGGGTCGCGAACAAGAGGAACGCGCTCACCGAGATGAACACGTTCATCGGCTGGTAGGGCTGCAGGAACACGTACTGCGTGGGATCGTAGATCCGGCGCATGTGCCCGGCCATGCCGAGGATGTGCATGGGGAAGAAGGTGAGGTTGTAGAACAGGAACGTGAGCCAGAAGTGCACCTTCCCCCAGCCCTCATGCATCAGGCGGCCGAACATCTTGGGATACCAGTACGGGATCGCGGCGAACAGGGCGAAGAGGCTGCCGCCGAACAGCACGTAATGCAGGTGCGCCACGATGAAGTAGGTGTCATGGATGAACATGTCGACGGGCGTCGCGGCCATGAAGATGCCCGACAGGCCGCCGATCACGAACATCGCGACGAACGCGACGGCGTTGAGCATCGGCACCGTGAACTTCAGGTTGCCGCGCCACATCGTCCCCATCCAGTTGAACGTCTTCACCGCCGAGGGGACGGCGATCACGAGCGTCGAGACCATGAAGGACGACCCCAGCGTCGGGTTCATCCCGCTCACGAACATGTGGTGGCCCCACACGATCCACCCCAAGAACGCGATCGCCACGATGGCGAACACCATCGAGCGGTAGCCGAAGATCGGCTTGCGGCTGCCGTTCGCGATGATGTCGGAGACCATGCCCATCGCGGGGAGGATGAGGATGTAGACCTCCGGATGGCCGAAGAACCAGAACAGGTGCTGCCACAAGAGCGCCTGGCCACCCTGGGTGGGATCGAAGAAGTGCGTGCCGAGGATCTGGTCGAACAGGAGCATGATCGCCGCCCCCGAGAGCACCGGGAGGGCGAGCAGGCCGAGGATCGCAGTGATGAACAGCGCCCACACCGAGAGCGGCAGCCGGAACCAGGTCATGCCCGGGGCGCGGTTGTTGATGACTGTGCTGATGTAGTTAAGTGAGCCGAGGATCGACGAGAGGCCGACGAAAATGATCGCGACCGACCACAGTTCCTGGCCGAGCGATGCCCCCGAGTAGTCGTGGCGCGCCGAGAGCGGCACGTATTGCGTCCAGCCCGCCCGCGACGCGCCGTCGGGCACGAACAGGCTCAGGAGCATCACGACGCCCCCTGCCAGGAACGTCCAGAACGACCACATGTTGATGCGCGGGAACGCCATGTCGTGGGTCCCGATCTTGAGCGGGATCAGGAAATTCGCATACACCCCGACGAGCAGCGGCATGATCGCGAAGAAGATCATGAACGTGCCGTGCATCGTGACGAGCTGGATGTAGTACTCGGGGAGGATGACGCCCCCCGGCGCCATCGTGTCGGGGAGGATGCCGCCCCCGGGCATTGGCTTCCCCGGGAAGCCCAGCTGCCAGCGCATCTGCATCGCGAGCAGCCCGCCCACGAGCAGGAAGAACAAGCTCACGAACAGGAACTGGATGCCGATGATCTTGTGGTCGGTCGAGAAGATGTATTTCCGGAGGAAGCTCCGGTCGTCGTGATGGGGCGGGGCGGGCTGCGTCCTCGCGGCGACGGTCGTCATTTCGAGGCCTCCTGAGCCGCCTGCTTCATCCAGGCGTCGTAGTCTGCCTGCGTCTGCACGAACACCTGCGCCCGCATGCGGTAATGGCCCAGGCCGCACAGTTGCGAGCACCCGAGCTCATAGGTCCCCGGCACGGTCGCCTGGAACCACGCCTTGATGTCCATTCCCGGGACGATGTCTTGGCGCACGCGGAACTGCGGTACGTAGAACGAATGGATGACGTCTTCGGAGGAGAGCGACAGCACGATCGGTTGGCCCACGGGCACGTGCAGCTGGTTGCGCACGGTGAAGTCGTCGCCAGTGCCGAGCTTGCCGTCGGCACCGGGGTAGGTCACCTGCCACTCGAACTGTTTCGCGTGGATGCCGATCGGGTACGCGTTCGCTGGAATCGAGTTCCGGCCTTTGATCTCGACCCAGTAATGGTTCGAGATGAGGCCGAGCGCCACCATCGTCACGGCGGGTATCGTCGTCCAGATCACCTCCGCGCGGTTGCTTCCATGGGTGTAGAAGGCCTTACGACCGGGGCGCTGGCGGTAGCGCCAGATGAACCAGATCAACCCCACCTCGACCAGCACGAAGGCGATCCCTGTGATGATCAGGATCGCGATGAACAGGCCGTCGATGGGGCCGGTGAAGGTCGACGCCCGGGGCGGCAGCCACCAACTCATGGAGCTCTCCTCGCGGTGGGGGTCACTTGCCGGCGAAGCTGAAATCCGCCGTCTTGGTCTCGGTACCCGTCACGGTGACCGAGGCGGTCTTCGTGCCGTAGGTCTCGTGCCACGCTTCGATGGTGTAGGTCCCGGGTGGCAACCCCTTGATCGCAAAGGACCCTTCCGCGTCCGACACGGCAAAGAACGGGTGGGGCAGCACCCCAAGCCACGCGTGCATCCAGCCGTGCACGTTGCACTCGAGCGGGACCATGACCTCGGCGGCGGTGAACGTGCGGTCGGAGGTCATGTTGGTCGGCTGGCTGATGTTGAAGGGACGGTTCTTCGTGCCCTTCGCCTTGATGTTATGCAGGATGCCGTCGGAGTTCTTGATGGCGAGCGGCTGCCCGACCAGGATGCCGAGTACATGGGGATGGTAGCGGCAGCCGTCCTGGTCGAGGGTCACGGGACCGGCTGGCGCAGGCGCCTTGTAGGTCTCGGGGAGCCCGGCTTTCACGTACACGAAGACGTTGGCGAGCGTGCCGTTCGTGTTGACGACGACGGCCTCGTCAGTGGGCGCGGCCTGGTACTTGGCCTTGCACTTCGGCTCCTCGCTCATGTCGATCTTCGGCGCCGCGGGCTTCCTCCCCGTGAACTTGATCTTGCCGCTGATCGCGCCGCCCTGGGCGACGGCCGCTGGGCGCTCGTGGGTCCACGCCCCGACGGTGAGCACCAGTGCCGTCACACTTGCCGCCACCACGACTTCGAGCTTCCGCATCCGACCTCCTCGAGGTGAAAAGTCTCGCCCCGCTACGTTCGGGCCCGCCGCGGACTGGCGCGCTGGGCGCGCCGCACCACGACTAGCCCGAGTCCGAGCGCGATGAGCATGGCCACGGCGGGGGAGATGAACACACTCGGGGGCGTAGGCCGGTCGAGCGCCAGAAAATACCAGGTGCTTACCGCCATGCGTGAGTCGTGTTCCCCGCTCGAGCCGTCCCAGGCGAAGAAGGCCACCGGAATCGCTCGACCCGCCTCAAGCTGAACTTCGTTGGCCGTATCGGCCGTGGCAAGGGCGCGGGTGAAGACGACGCGCCACTCCCCGTGATCGTAGAGCGCCTGACCCGCGGGCGCTTCCGGCAGCGTGTCGAACCGCTCGATGCCGCGTGCCAGGCCGGCGACGGTGCGCCGGGGCGCGCTGGTCCAGCGCCACTGGTAGACGGGGTCGGTCGTGCTCCCCATCAAGAAGTAGGGGCGCTCGATCGCGTCGGGCGCGGGGAGATGGCGCGGGAACTGCACCGCCAGCTGATCGGGCCACGCCTCGGCCTTGGGCGGCGGGGAGTCGTCGACGCCTGCCGTCGCGAGCACGCGCCCGGCGAAGCCAAGCCAGGCGCTGTCCGGGCTCTGGGTCCGGTCGTCCCAACTCACGCGCAGCGCGAGCGTCTTACCGTCATGCACCGCCTGCACCCACACACCCGCGACCGCCGGCGCGAACCAGCGGGGCTTGCGGATCACCTGGCCGACGAGCGGAAACCAGTACCGCTCCACGCGTGCCCAAGCGGAGTCGTCGGGAGAGCCCGGAAGGACACCCGTGACCTGCGGCGCGTGCACCACGTCGCGCACCTCGGGCGGCGTCGCCGGGGAGAGCGAGCGCACGTACTGAGCGAGGCGCCACAGCTGCTCGTCGGAGAGGAACTTCTGGTCGATCAAGTCCGAGAACGAAGGCATCGGCGTCCCGTCGAGCCCCGTGCGCAGTCGGCGATAGATGTCCGCCGTGGCCTCCCCGCCGCGGAAGCGCCACGCTTGGTGCAGGTCCGCCGCGTAGATCGGGAACCCGGCGTCGTCCTTGAGCGTGGGGGCGGAGGGGCCGTCGCCGTGCCCCTGATCGCCGTGACACTTGCGACATCCGATGGAGTCGTAGAACTGGCGCCCCACCTTGAGCGCGTTCGCGCCCGTGCCGCCGGGCTCGCCCGAGAAGCTCAAGGCCGCCACGTGCTGACTCGTGTCGGCGAAGAAGGTGGAGAAGGTCTTCACATACGCCAGCACGTCGCGGCGCTCGGCATCCGACAGCCGGCCCTTCCACGCGGGCATCGCGCTGCCCGGTAGGCCCTCGTCAATCGCGCGGGCGAGGTCGCGATCGGTGGGGAGCTGACCCGACGCAGTCGTCCGGATCTTGTAGATCGCGCCCGTGAAGTTGCGGGGG
>DATLKW010000091.1:0-4926 GCA_035538175.1 Gemmatimonadales bacterium
GCTTGCGCAGCCGATCGAACGCTCCGGGCAACTGGCCCCCCTGAGGCTCGAGCCGCGCGAGCTTCGCCGCGGTCGGCACGCTGATCGCCACGGCGCCAATCGCCCCGAGGATCCCTGCGGGCATCATAATCCCGAGCCACAGGGGGACCGTTCCCGCCCCCATGTACGGCCCGACGAGGAAGAGCCCTGAGAGCACGACCGCGATGGCGCCCGGGGCGACGAGCAGTCCCTGAATGGCGCCGATCACGCGGTAGGCCGAGAGCCGGTCCGCGGGAGCGAACCCCTTCGCCGTGATCCCGGCGACCATAGTCGCAATCCCGCCCCCGAGCCACAGTGTGAACCCAATCACGTGTACCAGCAGCCAGAATCCGCGCATCGTGGCGCCGCTCCCCCGGTAAAAGAATGGACGACGGGAGCCTCAGCTCCGCATTACGTCGGGCACCGGTTGCCTTCCCGCATAGCCCGCCTCGATCTCGTGCCAATGCTCAATCTTTTCCTCCCCCTGTTTCCAACACCAGAAGATGTCCCGGCCGTCGAGCTTGCCGTAGAAGTCGACGAGCCCCAGGTCGAATCCTTTGAAGACGCAGCCGATCTGCTCGAGCTCGCCCAGGTAGTCGTTGATGCGACCGGCGACCTCCTCGATGCGGCTCCGCAGGGTCACCTGGTCTCGGGACTCCCCCCACTCCGGCCTGGCTTGGGCCGCGACGAGCTCGTACTCGGCCACGAGCTCGCGCCACTGGGGATGGAGGCTCATCAGGTCCGCGACGATCCGTTGGACGAGGGGGAGCGTGCGGTTGGCACTCGCGAGGGTGAAGTACTTCCGGGGCACGCGGGAAATGTATGGGTCCGGGCAGAGCCCCGCATGGTGCGTCAGGTGCGCACGACGCCTGGGATCAGCTCCGGGTGCGGAATGAAACCCACGACGCGCTTGTCGTGATTCAGGACCACGATCGTCGATCGGATGTGCGTGTCGTGCGTGTCGAGGCGCGGGAGCGCGAAGCCAGCGAGGTCGGTCTCCGGAGTCACCACCAAGGTGTCCGTCCGCGCGTGATCGAGCGCCTGGCAATTGGTCGGGTCGTGGCCGGCGGCGACGCACCGCGTGACGATGTCGCGGTCGGAGATGGTACCGAGGTAGCGGCTGTCCTTCGGGTTGTCGACCACCGGCACGATCGAGATGTCCTTCGCGCGCATGAGGAGCGACACCTCGGCGCTGGTGGCACCGGCGGCGGCGACCACGGGATCCGGAATCATGATGTCACGTGCCAGCACTCGGCGCCTCGCGTCCGTTTCACCGGCCCCGGTCATCGCCGGGCGGTGGGGAGGGGTAATGTAGCGGCCAGGGCCCGTTTCGTCGCCTCGTAGCCCGCCCGCTCGTAGCGTTCGCCCGAGCCCACGGCGAAGGTCGCCTCGCGCTCCGCCACAGCCCGCACCCACACGAGCCGCGGGGCGCGCGGGGGGGGAGGCCATTCGGCGATCGCGCGCTCGGTCTGGGCCGCCATCATGACGCGGATCGCCTCGCCGTGCGCCCGCACGAGAGCGGGGATTGCCGCCTTCCGCTCGGTCGGCGGCTCGTCGAAGCCCGGCCCAACGTCCACGGCCACGACGAGATCTGCCGTGACCTCCCGCGCGACCGCGAGTGGCACCACGGCCCGCAGGCCGCCGTCCGCGAGTCGCCGCCCGTCGATCGTGGCGGGAGGATAGTACAGGGGCAGCGCGCTCGAAGCGTATAGCGTGTCGACGAGCGGGGCGTCGCGCCCGAGCGCCCCGAACAGGACCAATTCCCCGGAGTCGAGATCCGTCGCCGTGACGGTCAGCGGCAGCTGGAGCTCGGCGAACCGCCGGGCGGGGACCAAGCGCGCGATGGTCTCGTGCAAGGGGCCGGGGCGGAAGAGGTGGGAGGCAAATATCCCCCGCACCAGGGCGAAGGGATCGAGCGCCGCGACATCCTTCGTGCGGAGTCCCGCGCCCGCCCGAACGAACTCCTCGGGGGTCACCCCGGCCGCGAAGGCCGCCCCCACCACCGCGCCCATCGACGTGCCGACCACGTGGGACGGCGAGAGGCCGGATTCCACGAGCGCCTGCCAGGCACCCGCGTGGGCCACGGCCTTGGCTCCTCCGCCCCCGAACACCGCGACGACCCGCACGTCGACTCCTATCCCTGCGCGCCGGCCGTCCGAGCGCCCCCGCTCACTCCCCCGCCCCCGTGGCGTAGCGGCGGTCCATCACCCGCGTCGCGCGCCGCTTCGCCGCCCGCTCGTAGCGGCGCTTCTCGTCCGCGGTCTCGGGCACGATCTGCGGCACCTCGGTGGGGACTCCAGCGTCGTCGAGCGCCACGTAGGTGATGTAAGACGAGTTGGTGTGCCGCTTGAGCCCCGAGAGCACGTTCTCGGCGATGAGCTTGACGCCGACTTCCATAGAGGTCCGGCCGGCGAAGTTGACGCGCGCGAAGGCCGTCACGAGCTCGCCCACATGGATCGGTTCCTTGAAGTCCACCTTGTCGACCGACACCGTGACGCACGGCCGGCCCGCGTGCCGGATCGCGGACACCGCCGCCGCGCGATCCATCAGCGACAGGATCACACCGCCGAACACGTTGCCCATGATGTTCGCGTGCTGCGGCATCATCAACTCGGACATCACGGTCTCCGAGTCGCGCGGATGCTTGGCCTGCATCAGTAGTCCACGGGGCGGAGATAGAACTCGCCGATCGCCGTCTGCGACAAGACGGCCACGGTCGGCAGGCGCCGCTTCCAGTGGGTCGAGTCGAGCCGGCGCGCGACCTTGTCTACCTCCTCGCGCGTGAACCCGCGGGACACGATCTCCTCCGGCTTCATGCCGCGGATCAGGTAGTAGAGGATCGGGTCGATCCTGTCGTAGCTCAAGCCGTAGTCCCCCTCGGTCGTCTGCCCGGGGACGAGATCCGGCGTGGGGGGCTTGGCGAGGATCACGTCCGGCACGCCCACGTGCCGGGCCAGGGCGCGGACCTGGGTCTTGAACAGGTCCCCGAGGGGGTTGACGGGGGGCGTGTCGTCGGCGTGCCACGTGAAGTAGCCGAGCAGGCGCTCCGATTTATTCCCCGTCCCGATCGGCAGCGCGGTGTAGCTGGCCGAGAGGTCGAACAGCACGATCATCCGCTCACGCGCCATGACGTTGCCACGTCGCGTGGGATCGGCGTCGCCCACCTGCACCAGATAGCCGTCCACGGCGGCCGTGATGTCGACGGTGAGGGACTGGATACCGAGCTTGTCGATCACGAGTTGGGCGTGTTCGAGGCTCTCGGGCGACGACGTCCGGTACGGCATCCGCACGCCTACCACGTTCTCCTTACCGAGCGCCTCCACCGCGAGGAACGCTGCGAGCGACGAGTCCACGCCGCCCGAAAGCGCCACGATCCCTTTGGTGAACCCACGGCGCCGGACGACCTCGTCTTGGAGAAAGCTCACGAGCCAGCGTCGCGCCAGGTCGCAATCGAGCTGGAGCGGATCCCCTTGTTCGACTCCGCGTCCCACCACATGAATGCGGGGCGCGCTGGGGACGCCCGAGGTGGAGCGCCGGGAAGGGAGGGGCACCGATGCCGGGTGCGAGCCGTTCGTCGCGGGATCGAACCGCACGCCCGCACGCCTGGCACGGGGCTTGCCGCCGACCGTCTCCTGGCGTTCGAGGCTCTTCAAGAGGTGGGGCAGATTGACCTCCAAGTCGGCGAGGAGCGGCGCATCCGCGCGGGCGCGGGTGATCGCGCCGAAGTCAACGTCGTGGGTCAACACCGCCTCCTCGAACAGCGGCCCGCGCATCTCGATCGTGCCACTCGGGCTCACGATCACTGAGCCTCCGGGGAAGCCCTTCCCCCCCTCGAACCCTACGAGGCTGGCGAACGCGACCCACACGCCGTGTTCGTCCGCGATGCCCTTCAGGATGCGTTCCCAGCGCACCACGCTCGCCGGCAGCCGTGTCCCCTCCTCGTCCCGCCCGGTGCCGCGGGCAGGGGACGCGCTCGGGACGATGACGAGCTGCGCGCCCTCGAGCGCCGCGATCGTCCCCGTGACCGAGTGCCACGCATCCTCGCAAAGCAGGATCGCGGCGCGTCCCCAGCGTGCGTCGAACGCTCGCAGGTCGCGTCCCCGCTCGACGAAGCGCTCCTCGTCAAACACTCCGTACGTGGGGAGGAAGAGCTTGCGGTGCACGTGCCGGATCCCCGGGCCTCCGGCACCGCTTTGGGTGGAATCAGGAGGAAGCGAGGAAGGCGCGTCAGGCCCCCCGCCGAGGGAAGCGTACAGGCAGGAATTGTAGAAGACGTTCTGAAACACCTCGTAGAACCCCACCGCCACGTCCACCGGGGGGCTGTGCGCCGCTTCGTGCGCCCGCGCGAGGTCGCGGAACAGCGTTCCCGCGGTCACCGCGACGTCCACCACGCCGCCCTCCACGAAGTAGCCCGAGGTGGCCGTTTCGGGGAAGATCACGAGGTCTACGGGCGGCTCGAGCGCCCGCAGCTCAGCCAGCACCCCACCGATCTTCTCGAGGTTGGCGGCGTAATCGCCCTTGGTGGGGCGAATCTGCGCGATGGCGATGCGGGGCATTGGGGTTAAAGATAGGCGGCACGGGCGCTCCCGCGCGGGAGCGCGAGCGAAAGGCCCGCCCGGGCTTGAAAAAAGGGGGCGCTCTTTCGTGCGCCCCCTGGAAGCTGTCAGACGGAGTGTCTACGGATGTCGGCGGCCGCCCCCGCCCCCGCCCCCTCCTCCACCGCCACCGCTGTGACCACCTCCGCCACCACTGCTGTGGCCCCCACCGCCACCACCGGAGTGACCGCCTCCGCCGCCTCCGCCACCCCTCGATCCACCAAAGCTGCCTCCACCACTCGGGCGACTGCCGCCGCCCCCACCCCCACCCCCGCCACCACCACCACTGCTTCTCGACCCGCCAGAACTCCCC
>DATLKW010000092.1:0-1913 GCA_035538175.1 Gemmatimonadales bacterium
AGCCGTGGTTCCACGGAGACGCCATCGTGATCCTGGAGAGCGGCGCTCGCGTCACCCTCTCGCGCCGTTACCGCGCGCACCTGCTCGGCACCGCCGCCGCCACGGCGCCCTAGTTCGCGGCCGCTGGACGCCGCCGCCGGCGCCCCCTTACGTTTGCGAGGGCGCTGCGACAGTGGGACTATTCAGGAGGGTACGATGGAACACCGACAGGGCTACCGGCTCGCATGGGGGCTCGGAGTCGGCGCTGCTGCTGCGCTCGCGGTGACGTGCTCGAGCAGCACGAGCACGAGCCCGCACGTCGCCACGCCCTGCCTCACCTACAGCGGCGGCGCCGCGACGACTGCGGCGCTCGCCGGAACTTATACCCTCGTCTCGTTCTGCCAGGATACGCAGCCTGCGCTCGGGCCCGCGCAAGGTGATTCGGGCACGCTGATCCTAACGCATGCGAGCGTCGACAGCTTCAAGGCGACGATCAAGATGCCGATGCAGGTGCCACTCGTGCTGGCGGGCCCCTACGCAGTCTCGCACGACACGATCACCGTGAACCTGCCTCTCCCCGTAGGGACGATCTCGGGGACCTACGCCTTCTCGGCGAATACGCTGTACGTGAGCGCCCATCTGCCCGGGAGTCCACCCCCGCCCATCGCTCTCGTGTTCTTCCGGTAGGAACTGCGTTAGCGTCGTGACCCGTCGCGGGGTCGCGGCGTGATCACCTGCGGCTCCTATCCCTTTATCTTGCAGGCCATGGCGACGAACGGTGTTTCGGTCCCTCCCGAGCGCGTGCGCGCGGCCCACGAGGTCGCGGCCGTGCTCGAGCCCGGTCGACGGGTGGCGCTCACCACGCATGTGAACGCCGATGGCGACGGCGTGGGGAGCGAGGTGGCGCTGTGGCATCTGCTCACCGCGCGCGGCGTCCGCGCGACGATCGCCAACCCCACTCCCATTCCCGATCGGTTCCTGTTCCTCGTCCCGCCCGGCGCCGACCGCTCGGAGCGGGCGATGCGCGAGGTCGAGTCGGCCGACGTCGTCGCAGTGCTCGACATCTCGGACCTGGGCCGGCTCGGAGATCTGGCGCGCGCCATCACCCGCTCTCACGCCGTAGCCTGCGTGGACCATCACGTGAGCGGGGGCTCGCTCCCCGCCGGGCCCCGGTTGGTTGCGCCCGAGGCCGCGGCCACGGCTGAGCTGGTCTTTGATCTCGCGACCGCTCTCGATTGGACGCTCACACCCGAGGTCGCTCGGGCGTTGTACGTCGGCATCCTCACCGACACGGGCGCCTTCCGGTTTGCCAACACGACGCCGCGTGTGCTACGGGTGGCGGGCACCCTGCTCGAGCAGGGTGTGGATCCCGAGTCGATCTATGAATCCGTGTACGCGAGCGCCCCGGAGGGCCGGGTCCGCCTCATGGCGGAGGTGCTCGCCACGCTGGTCGTCGAGCCCGGGAACGGGCTCGCCTGGGTGACCGTGCCCCCCGGGGCGATGCAGCGACACCACGTCACAGCCGACGACTTGGACGGCGTGGTCGAATATCCGCGCTCCATCGCCGGCGTGCGGCTCGCGCTGCTGTTTCGCCAACTCGCGAACGGCAAGGTCAAGGTAAGCTTCCGGGCGCTTGGCAACGTGGACGTGGCGGAGCTGGCGCACCGGTTCGGAGGCGGGGGCCACCGCAAGGCCGCCGGTGCCTCGCTCGAAGGCACGCTCGCCGAAGCGCAGGAGCGCGTCCTGAGCGCCGCGCGCGCGTATCTCGACTCGCGCTGACGGCGCCCGTTTCCCCCTGCCCGCCCCACCCGGCGACTACAGCGTTGTCCCACCCTTCGTCGCCCGAGACGCCGTGAAACGCATTCTCTGGGGATTCGCGTTGGTGGTGGTGGTGCTCGTCGGTGTCGCGGTCACGCGAGCGGCGCGCGCCCGGT
>DATLKW010000093.1:0-2515 GCA_035538175.1 Gemmatimonadales bacterium
CGCAGAGGTGCGGGCTAGCCTCGTGACCCGGTGCGGCAGAGCCGCCGGACTCCAAGAAGGCCAGCAAGTCGGCGCGCCGGAATCGACGCTCCCGCCGCCCACCAAGGCGGAAGCACGGGAGGCGGCCGCCGTTCGTCCAGCGGCGCAGCGACGTCGCGCTAACCCCAAGCAACGCCGCCGCCTCACGGATGTCGAGCAAGTCAGAGTCGTTACTCACCGCGCGGCCCAACCCTCCCGAAATGTGGGTCCTTGCATACGAATATCCTGCATATTAAAGTATAGCAAAGATTAACAAAGAATACAAATGGAACTACGTCACCTCCGCTACTTTGTCGCGGTCGCCGAAGAACGCAGCTTCGTGCACGCCGCCCGCCGGCTCCACGTCGCTCAGCCAGCCCTCTCCAAACAAATCCGCGACCTCGAGACCGAACTGGGGGGCCCGCTGTTCGAGCGGCTGCCGCGCGGGGTCCGGCTCACGGCGCCCGGAGAGGCGTTCCTCGTGGAGGCACGGGCGACGCTCGCACGCGCCGCGCAGGCCCTCGAGCGCGCACGCGAGACCATGCAGCTCCGCGCGGCGTGTCTGCGGATCGCGCACGGCGAGCTGTACGCCTACGCCGCATCGATCGGGAAGCTCCTTGCAGCCTTCCGCGAAGCGCATCCGAATGTCCAACTCCAGGTGAGCAGTCAGAGTGACGCGGAGACCGAGCGCGCCCTGCGGGAGCGGCGGGTGGACGTGGGGTGCGTGTTCATCACTGACCCCTCGCCCAGTGGCTTCGAGGCGCACCTCCTCCTCGATACCTCGGCGACCGGCGTGCTCCTCCCGGCCCGTCACCCGCTCGCGGCCAACCCCGCGGTGCAGCTCGCCGACCTGCGGGGCCTGCCGTGGCTCGGGCCGACACCTGACCGGTGGCCTGGCGTCGAGAAGGCGCTCGAGGCCGCCTTGCGCCGCCGCGGGCTCGTCCCCCTCGCCGGTGGCCGCGAGCGTCCGGCGGTCGATCCCTTCATCAACCTCGTGGCCGCGGATTCGTGGGCGCTCGCGAGTGCGGTGGTCGGAGCACCCTACAGCACGGGGTCGACCCCGATCGCCTATCGGCCGATGGTAGAGCCCGCGATCCCGGCTTGGCTCGCGCTCGTGTGGCCGCGTCCCGCTTCCCCGGCTATTCAGGATTTGGTGGGCGTCGCCCGCGGGCTGAAACTCTGCGCTGCCTGACGCGACACGCCCCGAGCCCGACCTACGGGCGCAGGGCCGTTGGTCACGCTGATCGCGCGGGCCGCGCTGACTCGAGCACTTCCCGAACCTTTCGGGCAAGCGCCTCCGGCGTAAAAGGCTTCTGGAGAAACCAAACGCCAGGCTCGAGCATGCCCTGGTGGACGATTGACTCGTCCGCGTAGCCAGACACATACAGCACCTTCATTGCGGGGTGCGCGGCAGCGAGCAGGAGACCCAACCCGCGCCCGCTCATGCCCGGCATGATCACATCCGTCAAGAGCAAATCAATGGCCCCCGGCCGCTCCTCCGCGAGTCGCATCGCCTCCTGGCCGCTCGCCGCGACCAGCACCTGATACCCGCGCGCCTCCAACACTCTCCGGGTGAGGCTCCGGACCTCTCCCTGGTCCTCCACGACAAGCACCGTCTCCGAGCCCCGCAGCGACCCCCCGGCGGCTGGCGCCGCTTCCACGGGCTCCACCGCCGCGTCGACGCGCGGGAGATACACCTTGAACGTCGCCCCTCGGCCCGGCTCGCTGTAGACCGAGATATAGCCCCCGCTCTGCTTCACGATCCCGTACACCGTCGCGAGCCCCAGGCCCGTGCCCTTCCCTTTCGGTTTCGTCGTGAAGAACGGCTCGAACAGCCGCGCCTTCGTCGCTTCGTCCATCCCGGCGCCGGTATCGCTCACGGCGAGCATGACGTAGCGCCCCGCGGCAACGACGGGCCGCGCCGCCGCGTACGCCTCGTCGAGCGCAGTATTGGCGGTTTCAATCGTGAGCTTCCCCCCCGTGGGCATCGCGTCGCGCGCGTTCACGGCGAGGTTCACGATCACCTGCTCGAGCTGGCCGGGGTCGGCGCGGACGGCACCCAAGTCGCCCGCCAACACGGTCCGGAGATCGATGTCCTCGCCGATCAAGCGCCGCAGCATACGGTCCATGTCGACCACGACGTCGTTCAAGCTCAGCACCCGCGGAGCGAGGACCTGCTGGCGGCTGAACGCCAAGAGCTGGCGCGTCAGGTCCGCCGCCCGTAGCGCCGCCTTGCGCGTCTCCTCCGCTTCCTCCCGCCCCGGGTGATCGGTCGGGATCATCTCGCGCAGCAACTCCGTGGACCCGAGGATCGCGGTCAAGAGGTTGTTAAAATCGTGGGCGACGCCACCCGCGAGCCGACCCACCGCCTCCATCTTCTGCGCCTGGAAGAACTGCTGCTCGAGGCGCTTCACTCCCGTCACGTCCTCCACGAGGGCGAGGATCCCGGTGACGCGCCCCGCGGCGTCGCGCCGCGGCGCGGCGAACACGTTCACCG
>DATLKW010000094.1:0-4640 GCA_035538175.1 Gemmatimonadales bacterium
CGACCCTGACGAACCTGAAGCCGTGGGATGAGCGCCGAATCGTCGAATACCGGCTGTCCCCGTTGTACGTGTCGGTCCATGCGACGGACCCCACGGTGCGACGCTGGCTGCTGCGCAGCCCCGAGGCGCCCGACATCCTGCCCCAACTGCGTTGGTTCGCGGGGCAGGGGATCGCGTTCCATACCCAGGTGGTGCTCGTCCCGGGTGTCAACGACGGCGCCGAGCTTGAGCGCACGCTCACCGACCTCTACGGCGTGGGCCCGGCCGTGTTGTCGGTGTCCGTCGTGCCGGTGGCGCTGACGGAATTCTCCAAGCATGCCCTCGTGCGTGAACCGACGGCGACGGAATGCCAGGCCGCCCTGGCCAGCGTCGATCGAGCGGCCAGGCGCGCCCTCCTTGAGCGCGGGACCCCGTGGTGCTACGGGGCGGACGACCTCTACCTCCGGGCGGAGGTCGATCTGCCCCCCGCCAGCTGGTATGGAGAGTTCGAGCAACGCGAGAACGGCGTCGGGGCGGTGCGCTACCTGCAAACCCAGATTGGGGCGGCGGCCGAGCGGCTGCCGAACCTCGCGGGACGGACCATCGGCGTGGTCACCGGTGCCGCCATGGGGCCGCTCATGCCCCGGGTGCTCGAAACGCTCTCGAGCGCGACCGGGGGCCGCTTCGAAGTGTTGGTCGTCGAAAACACCGTGTTCGGCCCTTCGGTCACGACGGCAGGCCTCCTGCCGGCCCAGGCGATCGAGCGCGCCCTCGCCCAGCGAACCGACCTCGACTGCGTCCTGCTCCCAGGCGAGGCGACGAACGACGACTTGAAGTTCGTCGATGACGTCAGCGTCGCGGACCTTGCGACCCGCCTCCCGCTCCCGGCGTTCCTCTCCTACGATTTCGCCGACGTGCTCGCCGAGGGCGGATGGGAAAGGGCCGACCCCGGCCCCGCGAGGCCCAGCTCCCTCGCCGCGGCGAGCGAGGGGAGGCCGGGATGAGCGGCACGCCCACGGTGGCCCTCATCGGGCGACCGAACGTCGGGAAGTCCACGCTCTTCAACCGCCTCATCGGCCGGCGCGAGGCGATCGTCGACGACCGCCCCGGCGTCACCCGCGACCGCAACTTCGCCGCGGCCGAGTGGAACGGGCGCCGCTTCTGGCTCGTCGACACGGGCGGCATGGTGTCCGGCGCGAGCGATCCGTTGAACCGGGCCGTGCGCGCCCAGGTCGAGACGGCGGTGGCCGAAAGCGACGTCGTCCTCTTCCTGGTCGACGTGGAACAGGGGGTCCACCCCGCCGACAGCGAAATCGCCGCCTACCTCCGCAAGGCGCGGCGCCCCATCATCGTCGTGGCGAACAAGGCCGATCGCCTCCCCGACGACAACCGACACCTCGCGTTCTACGAGCTCGGGCTCGGCGATCCGTTCCCCGTGTCCGCGGCGATCGGCACGAGCTCGGGCGACCTCCTGGACCGCTTGGTCACGCTGCTCCCGGCGGCGCCCGAGCCCGACGCGGCCCCGACGATCCACGTCGCGGTGGTCGGACGGCCCAACGTGGGTAAGTCGAGCCTGGTCAACCGGTTGCTGGGCGAAGAACGGGTGGTCGTCGCTCCCGAACCGGGCACGACCCGAGACGCCATCGACACCCCGCTCTCGTGGCAAGGCCACACGCTCGTCTTCATCGACACCGCGGGCCTGCGGCGCTCGAGCAAGGTGGAGGACGACATCGAGTTCTACGCCACCCTCCGCACGGCGCGCGCCGTCGAGCGGGCGGAGGTGTGCGTCTTGGTCGTGGACGCGACCGTCGGCATGCACACGCAAGACCTGAAGATCGCCAATCAGGCGTGGGCACAGGGCACGGGACTCATCATCGTGGTAAACAAGTGGGACCTGATCGACGAGAAGGACTCGAACACCGCGGTGCGGGGGGAGCGCGAGCTCAAGGAGCGGGCGCCGTTCCTTGCGTTCATCCCCTTCTTGTACGCCTCCGCCCGGACCGGCCAGCGGGTCGCGCGCCTCTTGGAGTTGATCGTCGAGGTCGCCGAAGAACGCGACAAACGCGTGCCGACGGCCGAAGTGAACCGTGTCCTCGAAGCGCTCGTCGATCGGCAACAACCGCCCCAGCCCGTGGGCGAGGCGGTCCGGCTGTTGTACGCGTCGCAAATCGGCACCGCGCCCCCGCGCTTCGCCATCGTCTCGAATCGCCCCGAAGCGATCCCCGAGTCCTACACGCGTTATTTGGCCAACGGCTTCCGCGACGCGTGGCGCTTCACCGGGTCGCCCCTGACGCTCAAGTTTCGGCGGCGGCGGGAAACGGCGCGCCGATGAACGACTACGGCCTCGTCACGCTGCTCGTGCTCGCCTACCTGATCGGCGCCACGCCCACGAGCTACATCGCGGGCAAGGTCGGGCGGGGCATCGACCTCCGCGAGCACGGGTCGAAAAATCTCGGCGCCACGAACGTCTATCGCGTGCTCGGGTGGCGCTACGCGGTGCCCGTTGGGCTGATCGACGTGGCGAAAGGCGCCGTGCCGGTCGTCATCCTCGGCCCCTGGGCGAATGGTCCGACCTGGTTCCCGGTCGCGCTCGGCCTCGCGGCGGTCCTGGGGCACATGTTCTCCCCGTACGTGCGCTTCCGGGGCGGGAAGGGCGTCGCGACGGCGGCTGGGATGTTCCTCGCCCTCGCCCCCGGCGCCGTCCTGATCTCGCTGCCGATCTGGGGAGCGACGCTGTGGCTCTCCGGCTACGTCTCGGTGGCCTCGATCACCGTCGCGCTGCTCTTCCCCCTCTGGGTGCGCCTCACGAGGCCCGAGGCGCCGGCCACGGCGTGGGCAGGCGTGGTGCTCGCGCTCCTCATCGTCTACTCGCACCGCGCGAACCTGCGCCGCCTGCGTGACGGCACCGAACACCGGTTCCGTACGAGGAAAGGCGTCGCCGCATGACGTCGCCCGCCCGGACCCGCGTAGGCGTAATCGGGGGCGGGGCGTGGGGCACGACCCTCGCCGACTTGCTCGCCCGCAAAGGAGAGCGTACCGCCGTCACGCTGTGGGCGCGCGAGCCAGAGGTGGTCACGAGCGTCAACCGAGAACACGTGAACCGCATCTTCCTCCCGGGTGCGGCGCTCGCGCCCACCCTGACCGCCACCGATGACCTCGCCGCCGCCGTCCGCGACGCCGACGTCGTCGTCTCGGCTGCCCCCTCCCACGCAGTGCGCGACGTGATGACCCGCGTGCGGCCGAATCTCGGGCGCGCGACCCTCGTCGTCAGCGTCTCGAAAGGCCTTGAGCCCGAACGCCTGGCCACGCCGTCGTGCGTGCTCAGCGACGTGCTCCCCAAGGGCACGCCGATCGCCGTCCTGTCCGGCCCGTCGTTCGCGCAGGAGGTCTACGCCAGCCAACCGACGGCCGTCGTCGCGGCGGCCCGCGACCACACCCTCGCCCAGCGCGTGCAGCAGGTGTTCGCGACCGGGTACTTCCGCGTCTACTCCGCGACCGACGTGCTCGGGGTCGAGCTCGCCGGGGCGCTCAAGAACGTCATCGCCCTCGCCGCTGGGATCCTCGAGGGCCTGGGCCTGGGGCACAACACCCGCGCCGCCCTCATCACCCGCGGGCTCGCCGAGATCACGCGTCTGGGCGTCGCCCTCGGCGCCGAGCCGGGTACTTTCGCTGGCCTCGCGGGGATGGGGGACTTGATCCTCACCGCGACCGGTCCCCTGTCGCGCAACCACCAGTTGGGCGTCGAGCTCGGGAAGGGCAAGACGCTCGCCGACGCCCTCGCCGGCAAGGCTTCGGTCGCCGAAGGGGTTAACACCACCCGCTCGGCGGTGACGCTCGCGGCCCACCACGGCGTGGAGCTGCCCATCGCTCGCGAAGTGGCCGCCGTGTTGTTCGAGGGGAAAGCGCCGGGCCGGGCCATCGCGGCCCTGATGGAGCGCGAGCTCAAAGCGGAGCAGTGGCGATGAGCGCCCCGCAACCCGTCCAAGAGTTCTTCTCGATCGGCGAGGTGTGCCAGCTCACCGATCTCAAGCCGCACGTGCTCCGCTACTGGGAGAGTCAGTTCCGGTTCCTGAACCCCGCCAAGAACCGCTCCGGGAACCGCGTCTACCAGCGCCGCGAGATCGAGCTCATCATGCTCGTCAAGCACCTGCTCTACACCGAGAAGTACACCATCGAAGGCGCGCGCCAGAAGATCGAGCAGTACCGCCGCTCGGGCGAGCTCAAGCCGGAAGCGCGTCGCGCGCTCGCCACCCAAACCGTCAAGGACCTGCGGGCCGAGCTCAAGTCGGTCCTCGCCATCCTCGAAGGGAACGCGCCGCCCGGTGGCGGGGCGCGCTGAGCCGTCCGCGCCGCCGGGCGACGTCGCCGTCGTGATTCCCGCCTACCAGGCCGCGGCCACGCTCCGCGACGTCGTCGGGCGCGTGCGGCGCGCCGTCCCCCCAGCCACCGTCTACGCCGTCGACGACGGCTCGTCCGACCGGACGGGGCAACACGCCCGCGATAGCGGGGCGATCGTCCTCACCCACCGCCAACGGCAGGGGAAGGGCGCCGCCCTCCGGACAGGGATCGCCAGGGCGCTCGCCGACGGGGCGCGACTCCTCGTGACGCTCGACGCGGATGGCCAACACGCCCCGGACGACATCCCCCGCCTCCTCGCCCCG
>DATLKW010000095.1:0-2298 GCA_035538175.1 Gemmatimonadales bacterium
ACCCCGCAACCAACACGCTATTCGTGGGCGCGGTTGATTGGTGTGCGCGAGTCCAGCTGAAGCGGGATACCGCGGATGTGCCGGCACCGGGCACCATCTGGTTTGGCGCGGAGAATGCCGGGTCCACGCTGTTCGATCCGCCGGACCAAGCGCGCGGCTGGGTTACGGCGTTCGACGCCGAAAACGGACTCGTGCGCTGGAAGTATCGCGCCGCGTATCCGATCCTGGGCGGAGTCACGACCACGGCTGGTGGTCTGGTGTTTACCGCCGACTTGGGGGGCGAGCTCTACGCGCTCGACATCGCGAGCGGGCGTGTGCTATGGCAGACCACTACCGGCCAGTCCACCGGGGGAGGACTTATCACGTACCTGGCGGGGGGCCGCCAGCTCCTCGCGGTGGCAGTCGGGATGAAATCGCCGATCTGGCCCCGCGGAGCGGCGCAGAGCCGCGTGCTGGTGTTCGGATTGCGGTGAGGACCGCGTCCGCACCGCTGTCGTCGGTTCGTCTGGTGCTCCGGGGGGCGGCGCGCGTGCACCGCGCCCCCGGAATCCGCACCTACTCGTTACGGCTGCGGCTTGGCGTTGGCTAGGTCCGTGACCGCAGCGGCGAGCGTGCGGACCTTCGCGGGATCGGCCGCCCCTTGAGCGTCGGTCGCGAGCGCGCTCGCGAGGACGGTCAGCACGTCGCGCCGCGCGCTCCCCGACGCCTTCTCTGCTTGATCGAGCGTCTGGCGAATGGCGGCGACGCGCGCGGCGGGCAATCCGTTGGAGCGCGCCAGCTGATCGACGTAGGCACCCGCCACGACGAAGCTTGTGGGCCAGACGATCTTCGGCTGGTCCTGGGCGTTGAAGTAGTCCAGGTGAACGAGTTTCGCCGCCTCGAGCTCGTTTCTCGAAATGAACCCGCTCGGCAAGAGCTCTAGGACATCGAGGCCGCGCGCGATCTCGGAACTGTAGATGCGGCCGTTGTACCAGTACGCCGACCAGGATCCCGCGCCGACGAGCTGGGTCGAGTCCATGGGCCCACGATCGAAGAAGGCGATCTCCTTGGGATGCGCCGCGTCCGTCCAGTCGAACACCGAGATGCCGCCCTGGTACCAGGCCTGCACCATGATGTCGCGGCCGGGGATGGGGATCAGCGAGCCGTTATGGGCGACGCAGTTCTCGAACTCCGTCTGCGGCGCGAGCATCTTGTAGTAGCTGCGGAACGTCATCCGCCGGTCGTCGATGGTGAAGATCGCGTCGGCTCCCCACTCGGGTCGATCGGTCGCCCGGCACTTCGGGCCGCCGCCGCCGCCCCACTCGTCGCTGAAGAGCAGCTTGGTCCCGTCGTTGTTGAAGGTGGCCGAGTGCCAGTAGGAGAAGTTGGAGTCCGAGACCGCGCCGATCCGGCGCGGGTGGGCGGCGTCGTGGATGTCGAGCAGGAAGCCGTAGCCCGCGCACGCCCCGCCCGCCAAGCCGATGGCCGGATACACGGTGATGTCGTGGCATTGCGAGGGTCCCGGGCGCGGGGCGTTCGGGGCCCCCGGCTTCGGGGCTCCAACGAGGACGTCCACGATCCCTTGGAGCGCCCCGCGCAGGGCAGTGCTGTCGGCCGCCGTGGGGGCGCCCGTGCCGTGGCGGGCCCGCACGACGCTGTCGAGCATGGGGTTGATAAAGTTCGGCCCGACGACGTACTCCATCCCGTTGATGGTCACGGTGTATCCGCCCTTGGCGCGTGCCGCGGCTGCGGCCTTGGCCGCCTTGACGATGTCTTCGGGTGCCTCGGAGTGCACGGGCGGGGCGGTGAGGGAGTCGAAGATTCGGGGCGAGCTGACGATCGCCGCCTGTGTCGGTGCCGCGAGCGGCACCTTGATGACTTCGATGCGGAACAGCGCGCTCTTGGGGTTCGAGTCGGGGGGCGCGGACACGCAGCCCGTCAGCTCGGTCGGCGAGCGCACCGGCGCGGAGCCCGAGATGTAGACGTAGACGTTCGCCGTGTCGTTGGGATCGATCACCACCGTGTGGGTGTGGGAACCACGGCAGGTTTGGACGTTGCCGATGTACTTGGGGTGCGCGATGTCGCTGATGTCGAAGACGCGGATCCCGCGCAGGCGATCGGCGCTCACTGAGTCGTGCACGCCCTGGGTGCCGCAGTCGAGCCGGCCGCCCATTCCCTCACCCGAGACGAAGAGCAACGACTTGTAGACGGACACGTCGCTCTGGGACGCCGGGCAGAGGTAGCCGACCGTGAGCGTCGGGGGAAAGCATGGGTCGCCGCCTGCTCATAAGCGCGGGTGTTGTTGTCGGCCTGCTCGTC
>DATLKW010000096.1:0-1642 GCA_035538175.1 Gemmatimonadales bacterium
CAAGCTGTTCGTGGAGGACATCGACAACCCGTTCATGGCGCACATCCACCTAGCGCCCGCTGGCGTGAACGGAAAGATCGTCGTGTGGCTCTTCCCGAGCACCGCTCCCACGCCGGGCCCCGCGAGCATCGGGCCGGTCGATGGCCTGCTCGCTGAAGGGACCTTTACTGCGGCGGATTTTGTAGGGCCACTCAAGGGAGGTACGCTTGCCCAACTGCTCGACGCCATTCGTGCAGACACTGCCTACGTGAACGTGCATACCAGCAACCCCACATTGCCTGCTGGGCCGGGGAACTTCCCCGGTGGCGAGATCCGTGGGCAGCTCGGCGTGCACCATGGCGAGGACGAGGGCGAAGAAAAGGAGTGAATCCAACCGCGGTCCCGACGTAGGCACGACGGCCCGGTCAAGATGTCGCTGACCGGGCCGTCGTCCTTCTCATACCCGCGGCGGAGCCCTCGTTTGTGCGTCTAATGGGGAGCCAACAGTTTCGCTCGCTTCAGCTTGAAGGCCCTCACCATCTCTTGCCGTATCCCGTCAGCGTGTCACGTGGGAGCGAATTCGGGAGTACTGAGGTGTGGATGCCGGTAGCCCGTCATGCTCGAACGGGCGCGGGACATCGGAGCGCTCGGAAAGCTGGCGCAAACGTGAGTGTTCAAGGGGTCGACGTGTCCGAGAGCGGTGCCAACAAGAACGGGGGTCCGGCCCGCTCGATCGTGGGGCGGCGCGGGTATCCGCTCCGCCGCATCCGGTCGGTCCTATACAACGACGCCGAGTGGCACGCGGTCGAGGAGGCGGCGCGGCTGCACGGGAAGGCGCCGAGGGTGTTTGTTCGAGAGGTCTCGCTCGGGACGCTGCCTCCGGCGAGACCAGGGGTCTTGGACGCGCCCCTGGTCAGAGAGCTGGGGCAGAGTGGCACCGCCCTGGCCCGGCTTGCCGCGACCGCTCGGGCGAGCGGGGCGCTACCTCAGGCTGCGACCCTCGAGGCGGCGCTCGCGGAGCTCCTGGCCCTGGTGCGGCGGATCGCTTCTGAGCGTGGCGGAGGCCGTCGCTCGTGATCTGTCGCAATACCGAGCGTCCGTGGTTCGATCGGTTGGCCGCGTACTTGATGCGTGCCGAGCCGGACCGGGAACGGGTTCAATGGGCGGGGACGCGCAACTTACCGACCGAGGAGCCCGAGCTCGCAGCGGTGTTCATGCAGGCGACGGCCAGTCGCAACGTGCGTGTTCAAAAGCCCGCCTATCAGATGGTGGTGTCGTTCGCGCCCGACGATGCAGTGGACCGCGTGGTGATGGAGCGAGTCGCGGACGGCCTGCTGGATGGCTTGGCGCTCGGCGAGCATCAGGCGCTCCTCGTCGCGCACCAGGGCGAGCCGCGACCCCACCTGCATATGGTGGTCAATCGGGTGCATCCGGGGACGGGCCGCGCGTGGTCGACATGGCACGCGTGGTCTCGCACGCGAGAAGTGTTATGCGACTTGGAGCAAGCGTTGGGGTTGCGCGCGCTGTCGGCGCCATTGCAGACGGTGCACGCTGTGGCGCAAGACGTGCGGTTGTATGAGCGCGTGCTCAATCTCGGGAGCGAGCGGCATGAGGCGGAGCTCAACGCGAGCGCGGCCCAGGCGCGCTGGACGCGGTTCGAGCT
>DATLKW010000097.1:0-10989 GCA_035538175.1 Gemmatimonadales bacterium
GGTAACGACGGGGCTGGGGGCCAGGATCAGGAGCCGCTCCACGGCGTTGCGCAATTCGCGGATGTTGCCGGGCCAGTCGTAGGTCGCAAGCCGCTGCACGGCAGCGGGGTCGAAGCGCTTGCCTTCGAGCCCGCCGCGCTCAGTCAATCGGGCGACGAAGTGTTCCACCAGGTGGGGCACATCGGCGCGGCGCTCGCGCAGCGGCGGGACCTCGATCGGCACGACGTTGAGCCGATAGAGCAGGTCCTCGCGAAACCGCCCCGCCGCAATCTCGGCGCGCAGCTCTTTGTTGGTGGCGGCGATCACGCGCACGTCTACGGCCAGCGGCTTCCCGGACCCCACGCGCGCGATAACCCCGTCCTCGAGCGCCCGCAGCACCTTGGCCTGTGCCGCGAGGCTCATGTCCCCGATTTCATCGAGGAAGAGCGTGCCGCCGTCGGCGAGCTCAAATTTGCCGGCGCGATCGGCGATCGCGCCGGTAAAGCTGCCCTTGATGTGCCCGAACAGCTCGCTTTCGATGAGTTCGCTCGGGATGGCCGCGCAATTGACCTCCACGAACGGCCCGCGGGCGCGGGGCGAGAGCGTGTGGATGGCCCGCGCGACGAGCTCCTTCCCCGTGCCGTTCTCCCCGGTGATGAGCACCCGGGCCTGCGTGGGCGCCACCTTTTCAATGCGCTCGATCACGGCTTTGACCGCGCGGCTCGTGCCGACGATCTCGTACTGGGCCCGCACCTCGGCCGTGAGGCGCACGTTCTCGCTGGCCAGGTCCACGTGCGCCAGGGCGTTGCGTAGCGTGAGGAGGACGCGATCGGTGTCGAGCGGCTTCTCGAGGAAGTCGTACGCGCCGAGCTGGGTCGCCTCGACGGCGGTTTGGATCGTGCCGTGGCCGGAGATCATGACGACCTGCGCGTGAGGGTCGAGCTCCCGCAGCTTGCGGAGGGTCTCGAGGCCGTCCATGCCCTGCATCTTCACGTCGAGGAACACCAAGTGCGGCCGGAACTCGGGGTAGAGCTCGAGCGCCGCCGAGCCGGAGGCGCCGGACCGAACGTCAATCTCCTCGTACTCGAGAAGTTGTGTCAGGGCCTCGCGGATGCCCTTCTCGTCGTCGACGACCAGCACGCGCCGGCTCACGCTTTCCTCCGCTTCCCCCGGTACAGCACGACGCCGGTCGGGTGGATGGCGATGTCGGTGAACGTGGGGGCGACGCGTAACGGCACGGCGCCGCCTGAGTCCGCGCCCGCCATGCGCTGGGCCAACTGTCGCACGAGCGGTGGCGGGAACGCGAAGCCCCGCAGCGACAGCTCCGCGATCGTGAAGCGGGCGACACCGGGACGCTCGATCGTGATCGGCCCCGCGATGCGCAGGGGTTCCCGCGGGTTCAGCATGCCGGCGAACGGTCCGAGCGCGTCCGGCGGGATCACGCGCGTGTCGAGCCGGCAGTGCACAGCCAGCTTGCCCTCGAGCAGTTCGACGCGGAGGGAGTCGAAGCTCTTGCGGACCGACCAGTCGATGCCGCTGCCGATCATGGAGGCGATCTCGTTCGGCAAGAGCACGACGGAGTCGGGGCCCTCGGTCCGCTTCAACCGCTCGACTTTGGATTGGCTCGACGACAAGGCTTTGGGCGTAGGCGCGCCCACGGACGTGTCGCCCACGGGGGGGAGCCGCGTGGAGCGCGGCCCGAGCCAGCGCGATGCGGCGTGGAGAAGGGGCTCGCGGAACCACCACGCCACGAGTGCCACCACGAGGACCGTGGCGAGCAGGACGAGCCGGAAGAGGCCCTTAAGACAGCCGTTCACTCTGGCGCACGGTGTACGTGGACCCGCCTCCCTGGGGCGTGCTTCGCATCAGGTCGACCGCATCGACGAGGGCGGTCTCGGCGAACGTGAGGCTGGCGAGCGCGGCCTCGAGGCCGGCGAAGTCGCGCGGCCGCGCGTTCCGCGTCGCACGGCCGAGGGTGGCGTGCGGCCGGAACGGGCGCGCCTCGGTGGCGAACCCGAGCGCCGCGAACTCTTGCTCCACGCGGTGCTGTAGGAGCTCGAGGGCGGGCTCGGGGGCGACGCCGATCCACACGACGCGCGGCCGCTCGTAGTCCGGGAACACGCCGAAGCCCCCCAGCGCGAGGGGCAGGGCGCGCGCGCCCTGCGCCGCGCGTGCGAGCGCCGCCCGGAGCGCGGTCTCCAGGGTGTCGGGCACCTCGCCGAGGAACTTGAGCGTCAGATGGATGCCTTCCGGGCGCACCCATTTGATCGCGCCCCAGCGCGCGCGCACGGGGGCCGTGGCGTCCCACAGCGCCGCCTTGAGGGGCTGCGGGAAGTTCAGGGCGACGAACAGCCTCACGCGCCCGCGGCGTGCGCACCGAGCAAGCTGCCGCGGCGGTAGCCTCGCGGGTCGATCTCTACCGCGGCGAAGCCCAGGGCGCCGAGCCGCTCCTCGAGCGTCGCGCGCCGCTCGACGAGCCACGGAATCCAGCGCGGCTCGACCTCGATCCGCGCCCGGGCCCCGAAGTGGCGCACGCGCAGGTCGCCCTCCACTCCGAGCTCGCGCAGGTACGCCTCTCCCGCCTCCACCTGCTCCAGGTGGCGCGGGGTGATTCCGATCCCATACGCCACGCGGCTCGACAGGCAGGGAGCTGCCGGAGCGTCCCAGATCGGCAGCCCGAGGGCCCGGGCCGCCGCCCGCACGTCCGCCTTCCCCAGTCCCGCTTCGGCGAGGGGGGAGCGCACGCCGGCGGCGACGCCGGCCGCGCGGCCGGGGCGATGCTCGCGCAGGTCATCGCCGTTGGTGCCGTCGCACACGGCGGCGAGGCCCCGGGCGCGGGCGACCGGCACGAGCCGGCGCCACAACTCGCGCTTGCAGAAGAAGCAGCGGTTGGTGGGGTTGGCGCGGTAGTCGGGATCGTCGAGCTCGTGGGTGTCGAGCTCGAGGAGGGCGAAGTCGAACTCGCGGGCGATGGCGCGCGCGGTGTGCAGCTGGGTTCCAGGGACCGCGGGGCTGCGCCCCAGGACGGCGAGGGTGCGGGCGCGCCCGAGCTCCTGGCGGAGCACCACGGCCAGCAGGGCGGAATCGACCCCTCCGGAGTACGCGACGAGAGCTGAAGGGAGGGGGCGAACCAGGGCGCGGAGCGCCGCCAAGGACCCGGACACGGCGGAATAGTAGCGACTTGCACTGTCTCCATCAAAGGACATTTCGGCCGTCAGAATCGGATAGATCGTAGGTTGGGAACCCATTATCCTTAGCATACGTTGTCTAGGGTGGATTCGCGTCTACGTCTAGTAGGTGAACGGAGGCTCGAGGCAGCGAAATGGCACACAAGACCGAGCTCGACGCGGTTGACCGCAAGATCGTGCGGCTGCTCGCGGCCGACGGCCGGGCGAGCTATCAGGCCATCGCCGACGAAGTAGGGCTCTCGCGACCGGCGGTGATGGAGCGGGTGAAGCGGCTGGAGGAGGCCGGATACATCACGGGCTACGGTGCGCGCGTCGACCGGGCGAAGACCGGGTTTCCGGTGACCGCCTTCGTGGCCGTCCGCTATGCCACGTCCGACTACGTCGGTGACGAGCCGCGGATGCGCGAGCTCGAGAAGCATCCGGAAGTGCTCGAATGCCACCACGTCGCCGGCGAAGATTGCTACATCCTGAAGGTCGCGGCGCACGATCTGGAGAGTCTTCAGGGCGTGCTGCGCGACCTGCGAGGGTCGTCCAAGAGCCCGATGAGCACGCGCACGACGATCGTGTTGGGCACGCTGTTCGAAAAGCCGGGCTTCGTGCCGGCGGAGCTCGACTGATGGCCGGGCTGCGGGGCAAGGCGCTCGCCGCCTATCTCGTGGTGTGCGTGTTTTGGGGCTCGACCTACCTCGCGATCCGCGTGGGCGTGGGGGTGTTGCCGCCGTTCCTGCTCGCGGGGCTGCGGTTCGTCGTGGCGGGCGTGCTCCTGCTCGCGATTGTGCTCGCCCTCGGCGACCGCTTGCCGCGCCGCCTCGTCGACTGGCGTACGCAGGGGATCGTGGGCCTGCTCCTCCTCGCGAGCGGCAATTCGCTCGTGGTGTGGGCCGAGCAATACACGCCGTCCGGCGTCGCGAGCATCTTCGTCGTGACGGTGGCGTTGTGGATGGCATTCTTCGATGCGGTGATCCCCGGCGGCTCGAGCGAGCTGAGCTGGCGCGTCGTCGTCGGGCTGTTGCTCGGATTTCTCGGCACGACGCTGCTCGTGGGGGCGAGTCCGCGGGAGATTCTCGCGGCCGATCTGCGCGGCCCGATCGCCCTGACGTGCGCCAGCGTGTCGTGGTCACTCGGTTCCGTGTACGGGAAGCGCCATCCGACGGACACCAGTCCCTACGTCGGTGCGGCGATCCAGATGATCGTCGGTGGCGGGGCTGTGACGCTCCTCGGCACGGCCCTCGGCGAATGGAGCCGCTGGCATCTCACCCCGAAGGGCGCGGGCGCCATCGCGTACCTCGTGGTGGTCGGGTCGATCCTTGGCTACAGCGCCTACATGTACGCGTTGCGGCACGCGTCGCCCACGATCGTCGGCACCTATGCCTACGTGAACCCCGTGATCGCCGTCCTGCTCGGATGGTTGATCCTGGCAGAGCCGGTCACGGCGCGCACGTTCCTCGCGATCGCCCTGACGCTGGGCGCGGTCGTCTGGATCCAACTCGCGCACAAGCTCGGTCGGCCGGGCGCTTCCCCGCGGGCCGCAACCGCGCCTCTCTCGGCGGGCGCGGGAGCGCGGGTCTCGCGGGCGAGCGAGGCTGCGCTCGAGGAGCGATGATGCACCCCCTACCGCACAACGCGGCGTTACTCGTTATCGACGTGCCGTCCGACCCCCGGGGGGCGATCCGGGGCGGGGAGCGCAACAATCCGACGATGGAGCAGAACATCGCGCGCCTCGTGCAGGCCTGGCGGGCGAGCGGCCGCGCGGTGCTGGAGGTCGCGCACGAATCCCGCTGGCCCGGCGCCCCGGTGCATTACAGCGCCTTCGTGGGGACGAGTCTCGAGGGCGAGTTGGTGCGCCGCGGTGTGGGCACGCTCGTGCTGACGGGGCTCGCAACCGATCGCTGCGTTTCGACGACGGCGCGGCTCGCCGCCAATCTCGGGTTCGTGACCTATGTGGTAGCGGACGCGACGGCGACATTCGAGCGCCTGGGACCGGACGGCCGCCGCCACGCCGCCGCCGCGGTGCACGCGATCGCGCTCGCCGAACTCAACGGCGAGTTCGCCACCATCGTGGACACCGCCGCGGTGCTCGAGGCGCTGTGCCACGCACAGCCCTGCCCCCCCACCCCGGGCGCCGATGTCGACACCCCGATCTTCCAGCCCGTCTGACCGCCGCCTGATCGCGCGCGTCTGGCACGGGGCGGTCCCCGCCGCCAAGGGGGACGCCTATACCGCCTATCTCCAACGGACCGGCGTGCCCGACTGCCGGGCCACGCCCGGCAACCGCGGCGTGCAGCTGTTGCGTCGCACCGCGGGCGCGGAGACGCATTTCCTGTTCATCTCGCTCTGGGAGTCGATGGAGGCAATTCGGCGTTTCGCGGGTGACGACGTAGACCGGGCGCGCTACTACCCCGAAGACCTAGCGTATCTCCTCGCGCTCGAGCCCACCGTCACGCACTACGAGCTGGTGGAGTCGTAGCCTCACGGCGTGCTCTCGGGCAGGCCGCTCGGTTCCGAGGCGAGCGGCCCACGGAGCCCGGGCTTGCCTTCGACCTGCTGGTGGAACCCGCGCGTCGTGTGGTAGGCGAAGTCGATGTCGGGAGCGGCGGCGAACTCAGTGAGGACCTCCTCCCAGATGGCATGCTCGGTGCCGCGCCGCTTGCGGGGCTCGATCAAGTAGCGGATCGTCAGCTGCACGCCATAGTCGATCACCTTGGTGTACACGATCGGCGTGAGCTTCCGGTAATTGAGGAGGTACTGCTGGGAGGCCGCGAGCAGCTCCTGCTCCGCTTGCGCGGTGAGGTGCTCCGCGTGCTTGATGGCGATCTTGCCGAGGAGTTGCTTCGCCTTTCTCCAGTCGCTTTCGAACGTCACGACGACCGGGACTTCGTTCCAGATGAAGGGGAACCCCTTGTTGTAATTGGCCACGGGGTCGATGAACACCCTGCCGTTCGGCACGTGCACGATCCGGCCGCTCGACTGGTCGGCGTCGACCCAGCCGCGGATCTCGTTCAGGGTGAACTGTTGGAGCCCGAGATCGATCACGTCGCCTGCGAACGTGCCGATCTGGACCCGGTCCCCCACCTCGAAGGGGCGGCGCCAGATGATGAACGCCCAGCCGGCGAGGTTCGAGACGGGCTCACGCAGGGCGATCGCGAGCCCCGCCGAGAGGAACCCGAGGTACGTCCCGAGCTGCTGCATGCCGGGGAACCACAACCCGCCGACGACGACGGTCCCGGCCGCCACAAGCAGGTAGGTCAGCCCTTTGCGCCAGCGATACCGCCCCCACGGGTCCCGGACCCGGCTGTAGACGAAGGCGAGGGTCAGCCGCCGCGCGAGCCAGAGAACGCCGATCGTGGCGGCGGTGGCGAGGAGTTTGGCCTGGATCTCGGGGGGCAGGCCGAGATGGCTCTGGAGCCAGTCGATCATGCCGAGTGGGGGTGAAGCTAGGGGGCCACCTCGCACCGCGCCAGCCAGAACGGCGTAGATTGGTGGGCATGCGTCCGCCGGTGCTCGGCCTCCTCTTGCTCGTCGGCCTCTGCGCCGCCTGCCACCGCTCCGCCGCCTCGCCCATCAACCCGCGCGCCGAAGTCGCACTGACGGTCGAGAATCAGAACTTTCTCGACATGGACGTGTTCATCGTCCGCGGCACCCAACGGATCCGCCTCGGCATGGTGCCGGGCGTCTCATCGCGCATCCTGATGGTGCGTCCCGAGCTGATCGGGTACGGCACAGAGGTGCGCTTCGAGGTGCACCCGATCGGTGGGCGCGCGAACCCGATCACGGAGACAGTCACCGTTCGGCCGGGCGACGTTCTCCACTTAACGATCCCGCCGAACTAGGACGGCGCGCGCGCGAGGTGCGCGGCGGCCCGTCCCGGCCCCCGCGGGTGTGGGGGCGGGGGGGGCACGGGGGACTTGAGCATCCGCGGGGAGACGGGAGGAGCGGATGATCACGTGGGACGATTTCACGAAGGTCGACATCCGCGTCGGGCGGATCGTCGCGGCCGACGAGTTTCCCCAGGCGCGCCGGCCCGCCTACCGGTTGCGGATCGACTTCGGCGCGCTCGGCGTGAAGACGTCGAGCGCCCAGGTGACGAAATACTATGAGCGGGCCGACCTCGTGGGACGGCTCGTCCTCGCCGTGGTGAACTTCCCCCCGCGTCAGATCGCCAACTTCTTCTCAGAGGTTTTGACGCTCGGCGTCGTGCTGGGGGAGGGGGACGTCGTACTCGTGCATCCCGAGCGGGAGGTACCGCTCGGCAGTCGGATCGCCTAACGCGAGGGGGTGGAAGAGGGGGAGGAGGAGGGGGGGGACGAAGCGACCGTTCCGGCGCCGTAGCGGGCTTCGATGTAGTCCTCGAGGAGTTGGAGGAACTCCGACACGATCGCGCCCCCTTTGAGCGTCACCCGGAGCCGGCCGTCCACGTAGACCGGCGCTTTGGGTTCTTCGAAGGTGCCCGGGAGCGAGATGCCGATGTCGGCGTGCTTGGACTCACCGGGGCCGTTCACCACGCAGCCCATCACCGCGACGCGGAGGGTCTCGACCCCGGGATACCGCTCGCGTCAGCGCGGCATGTGCGCCCGCAAGTGCGACTGAATCTCTTCGGCCATCTCTTGGAAGAAGGTGGAGGTCGTGCGTCCGCATCCCGGGCAGGCGGACACTTGTGGGACGAAGTGGCGGAGGCCGAGAGACTGGAGCACCTGCTGGGCGACCTGGACCTCCTCCGTGCGATCTCCCCCCGGGCGGGGGGTGAGGGACACGCGAATCGTGTCGCCGATCCCGTCCTCGAGGAGGATGGCGAGCGCGGCGGTGCTCGCGACGATCCCCTTCGTGCCGAGGCCCGCCTCGGTGAGGCCCAAGTGGAGGGGGTAGTCTGAGCGGGCGGCGAGCCGGCGGTAGACGGCCACCAGGTCGTCGACGCCGGACACTTTGGCCGACAGGATGATGCGATTGTGGGCGAGGCCGCACTCCTCGGCGAGCTCGGCGGAGCGGAGCGCGCTCGTCATCATCGCCTCGCGCAGGACCTCACGCGCATCCTGCGGGTCGGGGCGGCGGGCATTCGCGTCCATGAGTTCCGTAAGGAGCTGCTGGTCCAGGCTCCCCCAATTGACGCCGATGCGCACCGGTTTGTCGTGCGTGCGGGCGACCTCGATGATGGTGCGGAAGTTCTCATCGCGTCGTTTCGCCCCGACGTTGCCCGGGTTGATGCGGTATTTCGCGAGCGCGGCGGCGCAGGCCGGGTACTTAGTGAGGAGCAGGTGGCCGTTGTAGTGGAAGTCCCCGATGACCGGGACGTTCACCTCGGCCACGATCGCCGGGACGGCGGCCGCCGCCTCGTCGTTGTTGACCGTGACCCGCACGAGCTCGCTCCCCGCCGCGTGGAGCGCGCGCACCTGCGCCGCCGTAGTGCGGGCATCCGCCGTATCGGTGTTGGTCATGGATTGCACGACGATCGGCTCGACGCCGCCGACCTTCACGCCGCCCACCGAGACCACGACGGTGTGTCTGCGCTGGTAGCCCGTCACACCCGGAATATACGAGGCGGCCGCGCTCGCATCGGACCGGGCGGGGGCGGCGCCCGCCGACCGCGCGCTAAAAGAGCCGGTGCATCCAGACGGTGAGGATCAGGGACGTCACGACCATCCGGCCTTGTAGGGGCGTCACACCCGTGGCCGAGCCCTGCGCCGCTACTCGGAACCAGAGTTGTGAGTTCCGAAAGAGCGAGTCGACCCCCGTCAGCAGGCGCCCCGAGACGGTGGCGGGCGTGGTGCTCGCGCCCGAAACGTTCACGGGTGTCACCGTGAGCGCCGCCGCCCCGGGAAGCCACGTCCCCGCAGAGTCGGACGCAATGAAGAGCTGCAGACCAAGCGTCCCGGTGCCAGCCTGATTCAGGATATTCATCGTGCCGTTGATGAGGACCGAGTCGACAAGGGCCGAGCCCGCGCCCGGGGTGCGGACGCGCTGTGGTGCCGAGCTCGCTTGCGCGGGCGGGCCGGGCGGAATGAAGTAGGGGGGGGCCGATAGGGGGGGGATGGTGTCCTGGCCGGTGCCCTTGATGAAGCTGTAGACATCCACATTGAAGACCAGGTGCCCGCCCCCGCACGCCGCGACGATCCCCGCGACGCCGGCGAACCCCGCGACCCCTGCGAGCCCTGCCAGCCACGTCATCCGGAACGCCCTCGCGCCCATCGGCCCTCCTAGTAGATCGACACCGACGTCGCCATGGTGATGGCGCGCTCGTTCGATAACGAGTTGGTGTGCGTCCAAAAGCCGACGTCGAGCCCGAGGGCGCCAAGGCGCAGGCCGCCGCCCCACCCGAACTCCAGTCGTTTGCGCTGATCGCGGGCGATGCCGCCGCGCAGGGCAACGAGTCCGACGCGCTGCTCGCCGCCCACGTGCACCGTGGTCCCGCGGCCCGTGTTCAACACATCGGCGCCGAGCGTGGTGTAGCCGACGCTGTAGGCGAGGTTGGCGATGTAGGAGACGGGCAACTTGGTGGTCGTTTCGACATGGTTTGCAGCGAGTTGCGAGTACCAGACGGACGGGCCGTTACGCGCGACGGTCGAGTCCCGGTAGAAGGCGCTGTCCTGCCGCGTGTCGGACCACGTGATGGTCGCGCCGATGTCGTTGACGCCGAGGCCGAGCTCGATGGGCCCGGACACCCAGGCGACGCCCACGTCTCCGCCAAAGCCGTGCCCCGGCGTGTTCCCCGACCGCGAGTACTCGGTGAACGCCTGGGCGGTGGGCGTGACTGGGGTGGGGCCGAAGAGGGGGTTCCCGGTCACGAAGCCGCCGACGCCCGTGGTCCGGAGGTACGCGATACCGATGTAATAGTGGAGGGCGCCGCCCACGTAAAACGCGCTCGTCGAGTCTCCCGCGACGCGCCCGGCGTACCCGACGCTCGGCGCGAAGCCACCTTGCACGAGGCCGTTCAAGGTGACGGTGTAGGGCGCGTTGTGTTGTGCCGGCTGCGAGTCCTGCAGGAACCCGAGCAGCGTGTCGCGCAACACGATCCCGATGTCGTCGTGCAGCCATCCCATCACGCTGATCCGGACGCCTCGGATGTCGATCCCCGGATCGAGCGGGCGGCTCGACCCCCCGATGCCGAGCTCGTCTTGCGGGACGACCGTGGCCGCTAGGCCGAGATTGACGCGCAAGGAGTCCTTACCCACGCCCACGAAGATGTCGTTGGTGGGGGTGGGGGCCTTCTTCACCTCGTAATAGATGGGCAGGTTGAGGATCGTGTTCGCGATCAGCAGCGGGTTGAAGCCGGCCGAGTCCTTGTTGAAGGCCGGATCGTTGCTGATGTTCGGGTGGTCGTGCAGGAACTGGATGACGCCGAGGGGGATGGGGATCGTGACCTTCGGCTGACCGCGGCTCGCGCTGCGGCCAGCCGGAACCGCCCGGTAGGCGGGGTTGTAGCGCACGAGGTTTCCCGACCGGCCGAGGGACAGGCCGCCCATGCCGATCCGCCGCGCGTCGAAGACGAGCGCTTGTCCCGCCGCTGGCGCCGCCGCGCCGGCTGCCAGGACTACGAGTCCCACGCCGATCACCGAGATCCGCACGATGCCCTCGCCGAGGGGGGAGTGCCCAGCCGGGCACTAAGATTGTGAATACTCGTGAACTACGCCACAGGCCGGCGTGAGCCCGATCACGCTTCGGCGGGCGCGGACCCCTCGCGGAACGTGATCGTGACCGTCGTTCCTCGCCCCAGCGCGCTCGTGAGACCGATCGTCGCCCCCCAGCGTTCGACCAGACGGCGGGCGATGGCGAGGCCGAGCCCCGAACCGCTGGACGTGGTGGAGAACGCGGGGTCGAACACGCGCGCGAG
>DATLKW010000098.1:0-2117 GCA_035538175.1 Gemmatimonadales bacterium
AGACCGCACGCTTCCCTCGAACCTGCACCATAGGTCTACGCCCCTCGCTCACTTCCCGGTGCTGGGCGTCACCAGGTCGTCGATGATGTGTGGGGTGATGAGGCTCAGGAGATCACGCCGTTCCTCCTGCTCGGTCGTGAACCCGAACAACTTCCCCACGATCGGTAGGTCTACAAGAAACGGAATCCCGGACTTCGTCACGGTGACCGACGTCACGGTGAGACCGCCAATGACCGCCGTTTCGCCGTCGGACACGAGGATCTGGTTGTCTGCTTGCTGCGTCTGGAACGTGAAGCCGATGTCCACGGAGGCTGGCTTCACGGCGGAGTTCTCGGCGTGGACCTCCATCAACACCTGGCGGTTCGCCGTCACGTGCGGCGTCACGTGCAAGTTGATGCCGGTCTGCTCGAAGCGCACCGTGGCGCGCGGCGGCGTCGTCCCGGTCGACGTGGCGCTCACGTCGATGACGCGAATCGGCACGCGGTCGCCCACGAGGATTTCGGCCGGGCGGTTGTCGAGCGTCGTGATCGTCGGCTCGGCCTGCAGATCGGCGAGCTCCACTCGCTGCAGCGCCTGGAGGAAGGTCGTGAGATTGAAGTTCCCGATCGCCGTCGAGAAGATCAGGGCGAGGGCCGGGTTGATGATCTGCTGATCGGCGTTCCCGAGGGCCGACAGCGAATTGCCCCCCAGGTCGACGATGATCTGGTCGGGGGTGTAGAAACTCTGTGCCACCAACGCCGTCGGCACGCCGTTCGCGTTCGGGGCGCCCGGCACACCGCTCGACGGGATCGGGCGCTGCACCAGCTTGTTGAAGAACTGCGTCGGCGAGCCGAGGTC
This sequence comes from Gemmatimonadales bacterium, assembly GCA_035538175.1. Lineage (GTDB taxonomy): Bacteria > Gemmatimonadota > Gemmatimonadetes > Gemmatimonadales > GWC2-71-9 > AG41. The sequence goes on from DATLKW010000098.1 coordinate 838, forward strand.
GTACTTGAGCCCCAGCTGCTCCACGTCCGTGCGATCGACGAAGATGATCTTCGCCTGGATCGACACCTGGGGTGTGCGGATATCGAGGCCCTTCACGAACTCTTCCACACGCCCAATGCGGCTCGAGATCTCGGTGATGACGAGCGAGTTGCTCACCGTGTCGGCGACCGCCTTGCCGCGTGCGGTGAGGATCGATGCCACCGAGGATACGAGCGCCGAGGCCCTGGCGTAGTTCACCCGAACGAGGCGGGTCTCGACCGGGACCGTCGAGTCGGCGCGGGCGAGGTCTTTCTTGTCGATGACCTGGATGATGCCGCCCTCAAGGACGTTGTAGGCGAGCGCCTGCGACTCGAGCACTGCGGCGAACGCGAGGTCCCACGGCTGGTTCTTGATCTCGGCGCTCACCGTCCCCTTCACGTCTTTCGAGATGATGATCGTCCGGCCGCTGAACGCCGCGAAGCCCGCGACCACTTCCCGGAAGTCCGCGTTGTCCCAGGTCACCGTGATGCGCGGGGCCTGGGACTGTTCGATCTCGCGCTTGTGGGCCGCGAGGTAGGCGTCGATTGCCCCTTCGGTCTCGCTGGCCTCGGGGGCGACGGGGGCGGCAACGCGCGCCGCCGCGCCGCCGCGGCTCGGGGCCGGCGGGGGAGCCGAGAGGGCGTCCGCGACCGGCGGGACGTGCGCCGCGGCCGCACTTGACCACGCCGCGAAAGCCGTGCGCTCGGTGCCGATCTTCACCCGCACCTGACCGGCGCGGCGCTCGATCTGATAGTCTTTCAGGAGGTCGAGGTCGATGACCACGCGCACCACGCCCGGCCGGAACTGCGCGTAGCGGACGTTCTTGATGCCGCCGCGGTTTTGGCCGTCGTACAGCACGGCGGGCACGGCGAGCCGGGCGCCCTGGAGATCGAGCACGAGCCGCGCGGGGCTCGCGAGTGTGAAGTCATGCACTTCGACGGCGCCCTGGAGGTCGACCACCAGCTCGACGCTTCCCGCCGCGGGCAGCACGCTGACCGCGCGGACTTCGCCGTCGCGCCCTGCCCCCGCCGCCCCCCCTGCCGTCGCCAACCCCGCAAGGGCTCGGGGGGCGGGGGCGGCCGCGACGAGCAGCCACGCGGCGAGGGTCGCGATCTGCTTCATGGTGTAACCTCCTGCTTGGCGAGCGTCAAACTCTCCTGGCGCTCAAAGCCGAATTCCTGCACCGTGAACACGATCTCGCGCGGCCGGATCGCGGTCACCTTCAAGCGGCCGATGATCTCGCCGGGCTTCACGCGGTAGAT
>DATLKW010000099.1:0-2517 GCA_035538175.1 Gemmatimonadales bacterium
CGCGCCCCGGGCCGCGATCCCGATACGGCGTCGGCCGCCTGGACGATCACGCTCACCGGCGTCTCGTGCGCCACGTCGTCGTGGTGCGCCGCCACGCAATTGATGACGATCGGATGCTCCCCGTACTTGGTGGTGACCTCGACCCCAAGCTGCACATGCGTGCCGTCATGCTCGTGCGTGAGCACCTTGCCCACGTCGTGCAGCAGCGCACCGCGCTTGGCGAGCTGCGTGTCGAGCTTCAGTTCGGCCGCCATGATGCCGGCGAGCCAGGCGACCTCCTTCGAGTGCTCGAGAATATTCTGGCCGTACGACGTGCGGTAGCGCATCCGCCCCACGAGCTTCACGAGCTCCGGGTGCATGCCTCTGATCCCGGTGTCGTACACCGCCTGCTCTCCCGCCTCGACGATGGACGCCTCGACTTCGCCACGCGCCTTCTCGACGATCTCTTCGATCCGCCCCGGGTGGATCCGGCCGTCGGCGATGAGACGCTCGAGCGCGAGGCGGGCCACCTCTCGCCGCACCGGGTCGAAGCACGATACAACCACCGTGTCGGGGGTGTCGTCGATGATCACGTCGACGCCCGTGGCCGCCTCGAAGGCGCGGATGTTGCGGCCTTCGCGCCCGATGATGCGGCCCTTCATCTCGTCCGAGGGGAGGGCAACGGCGGCCACCGTGGACTCGGCCGTCGATTCCGCGGCGAGGCGCTGGATGGCGATGGCGAGGATCTTCTTCGCTTCCCGGTCGGCGCCGCGCCGCGCCTGGTCCTTCAGGTCCCGCGCGAGGGCGGCCGCTTCGCCGCGCGCCTCGTCTTCGAGCTGGCGCAGCAACTCGTGCTTCGCCTCTTCGGCCGTGAGGCCGGCGACGTGCTCGAGGCGGGCGCGCAACTCGAGCTCCTTGCCCTCGAGCAGCCGCTCGCGCTCGTCGAGCCCGCGGCCGCGCTGCTCCACCCCCCGCGCACGCTCCTCCAGGCCGGCGAGCCGCTCCTCGAGCTGCTGCTCACGCCGCTCGCTTTCGCGACGTCGGCGCGCGGCCTCCTGCTCGAACGCTTCGCGCGCCTGCAGGAGCTCCTCTTTGGCGGCGAGCACCACGCGCTGCCGCGCTTCGGCGAGGAGGCGCTCGCTCTCGGCCGCAGCCGCCCGCGCGGCGGCTTCAGCCGCCCGCCGCTCGACTCGGCGGCCCACCACGTAAAACGCCACTCCGGCAGCCACCGCGCCGCCCAAGAGGGCTGCGACTCCACCCAGCCACTGCGTCATAGGATCTATCTCCGGCATCGCCCCGCGTGGACGGCGGAGCGCGACTCGTCTCACAACTGACCGACGACCGCCTTGCGCTTGGCCGGGGGCAAGAGCTTCGCGAGATCGTCCGCGAGCGCGGCCAGGCGGGCCGCGACCTCCCGCTCCCCCTTCTTCGCCTGAAACAGTTCGTTCGTGATGTCGAGCGCCGCGAGAATCGCGGCCTTGTGCGTCTCCACGATCGGCCCTTGCGACAACACCTTCTTCAACGCCTGATCCACGTACGCCGCCACGTCCCGCGTGTACTCGGGCGGCAGATCGGACCGCACCGTGTACTCCTCACCACCGATCATCACCTTGACGGCGTGCTTCTTGGTACTCACGCCCGCGCTCCCCCAGGCCCGCCGCTCCCCACCCCTCCCCCGCTCCCAGCACTGGACCCACCCCCGATGCTCGGCCCGCCCGCCCCGCCGGATCGACTCCCGCCATTGCCGCCGGTCTCGCGGGCCTGTTCCTCGAGAAACGTGAGTCGCGACAAGAGGTCGTGGACGCGCAGGCGCGCAGCCTCGACCCGCTGCTTCAACGTCTTGTTCTCCTGCTCCAAATCGGACACGCGATTGCGCACATCGAGCTCGAGCTTCGCGAGCCCCGTCGCCCCTGCGCCCCCTGCTGCGCCCGCGCGCCCGCCCCCTTCCTTCAGCTCACCTTCCGCCTTGAGCGCCCGCGACCGCCAACTCGTCAGCTCCTCCGCCACATGACGGAGGATCGTCTCGAGTTGGTCGAGCACCCCAGCCTCAGGCCTCTCTGCGTCGTACCCCAAGCTCAGCCTCCAGCGCCGCGAGACCCCGCTGCTCCAGCGCGTCCACGTCCCCCTCCCGCAACGTGCGCTCGGGGTCGCGGAAGCGACAGTGCCAGGCGAGGCTGCGAGACCCCGCCGGGACACCGGGACCGCGATACTCGTCGAACACCTCGAGCCGCTCGAGCAGTGGACCCATCGCCCGCCTCAAGACCTCAGCGACCGCCTGGCCACTCACCCCCGCAGGCACCACGAGCGCCAAGTCCCGCTCCACCGGGGGTTGCAGGGGAAGCGGGCGATACTCGACCGGCGCCCCCACGGCGGGCGCGAGGCGCACCTCGAAACCGAAAAGCGGTGCCGCCCACGCCGGACGATCGGCGTCGAGCGGCCCCGACCACCCGAGCACGACTCCACTCCCCCGGTCGATGGCCTCCCACCCCACCCCCACCCCCACCCCCACCGCCATCCCCACCCCTTGATCGACCCGCC
>DATLKW010000100.1:0-6414 GCA_035538175.1 Gemmatimonadales bacterium
CCACGGCCACGAGCGCGCCCGCCCGAAACAGCGCCACGCGCCCCCCCTCGTCCAGCGCGTCCTGGCCCGCGGGGCCCGCCGCGACGGCCCGCCCGTGCAGCACCGCGGCGCGCGCCTCATCGTCCAGCTCGCGCCGCGGGAGTCCGCGCACGAGCTCCGCGGGATCGCGCAGCCGATCGGGCGTGACGGCCTCCGGGGCGACCGCGTCCGGGAGGCCATAGGGCCCGACCGCCGTGCGGGTCAGACTCGCCAAGTGGGCGCCCGTTCCCAGGGCCTCGCCGACGTCCCGCGCCAAGCCGCGTAGGTAGGTGCCCGCGCTCACCTGTGCGCGAAACCGGATGTCGGGCGGCGCGTAGCTCACGAGTTCGAGTACGGTCACCTCCACCCGTCGGGGCGGGAGCGCCACGGCTTCACCGCGGCGGGCCCGCCGGTATGCCCGCTCGCCCGCCACTTTGACGGCCGAGAAGGCGGGCGGCCGTTGGTCGTAACTGCCGCGAAACCGTTCGAGGGTCCGCTCCACCGCCTCCCGGTTCACGTCCCGCCAGGCGTCCGACGTTGCGACCGGCGTTCCGGTGGCGTCGTCGGTCGTCGTCTGGGCGCCGAGCCGGATCACGCCGTCGTAAGTCTTCGCCCACGTGCTGGCGAACGGTGCCAGCCGTGTGGCACGCCCGACCACGAGGACCAAGAGCCCGGCCGCGAACGGATCGAGCGTGCCCAGGTGCCCCACGCGGTCGGTGCCGAGCGTGCGGCGCACGGTGGCGACCACGTCGTGGGAGGTTGGCCCGCCGGGGCCTCCCGGCTTCGCCACGAGCGCGACGCCCGAGATCAGTCCTCGCCCTCCTTGAGCTCGCGCAGGACGCGGTCGATGCGTTGCGCGTGGTCCAGCCCGCGGTCCAACTCGAAGCGGAGCTCCGGGGTCAGTCGCAGCCGCAGCTCCCGGGCGAGCTGGGCCCGCAGAAACCGCGCGGCGCTCGCCAGTCCTTCGAGCGACCTGTCCTTTTCCTCTTCGCTCCCCATCACGCTCACGCGCACCCGCGCATGCGTCAGATCGGGCGAGACCTCGACGCCGGTCACGGTGACGAACCCCACGCGCGGGTCGCGCACGTTGCCCGTGAGAAACTCGGCCACCGTCTGGCGGATGCCTTCCGCGACGCGCTCAGGGCGGTGGCTCGGGCGGCGCATCACGTCAAAAGAAGCTGGTGCTCGTGTCGACGATCCGCGCGCCGTCCGCCCCCTCCACCAGGCGATCGGCCTCGCGCAGCACGCTCTCGGCGTGTCGGCGGTCGGTCGCCACGACGCACGCCGTCAGCTCGGCGCGCTGCCACAGGTCCTGGTGAGCCGTTTCCGCCGCCGACACGTTGAAGCGGTTGTGGAGGCGGTCCTTCAGGCTCTTCAGCACGTGGCGCTTGTCCTTGAGCGACTGGCACGCCGCGAGGTGCAGTTCCCAGGTCATCACGCCGACGATCACGGTCCGCGAGCCTCACGCCACGGGCGCGCCGAGCGAGCGGGCGACCTCCTCGACCCGGTAGGCTTCGATCAAGTCGCCCACCTTCAGGTCGTTGAAGTTCTCGACCCCGATGCCGCACTCGAAGCCTTCGCGCACTTCCCGTACGTCGTCCTTGAAGCGTTTGAGGGAGGCAAGCGTCCCGTCGTACACCTCCACGCCGTTGCGGATCACGCGCACGCGCGCCGTTCGGGGAATCACGCCCGAGCGCACGAAGCTGCCGGCGATGGTGCCCACTTTCGCGATCTTGAACAGCTGGCGCACCTCGGCTTCCCCCAGCACGACCTCCTTCTTTTCCGGGGTGAGCAGCCCTTCCATCGCCGCCTTCACCTCTTCAACCGCCTCGTAGATGATGCGGTAGGTGCGGATTTCGACCTTCTCGCGCTCCGCCGAGGCGCGCGCGTTCGAGTCGGGGCGCACGTGGAACCCGATGATGATGGCGTTCGAGGCCTTGGCGAGCAGCACGTCCGAATCGGTGATGGCCCCGACGCCGCGGTGCACGACCTCGACCTTCACTTCGGGCGTGGACAACTGCGCCAAGGCGTCGGCGAGCGCTTCGGCGGGCCCCCCTTGGTCCGCTTTGATGATGATGCGGAGCGTGGCCGCGCCGCCCTGGGCGCGTTCCGCCATGAAGTCCTCGAGGGTCTTCACGCGGCCGGTGCGCCGGTGCTGGGCCTCGCGCTCCAGGCGCTGGCGCTTCTGGGCGATGTCGCGGGCCGCCGCGGCGTCGGCCATGGCCTGGAACGTATCGCCCGCCTCCGGGACGCCTTCGAACCCGAGCACCTGCACGGGGGTCGAGGGCCCCGCCGCCGCCACCGTCTGGCCGCGCTCGTCGTACATGGCGCGGACCCGGCCGTAGAACTGGCCGCAGATGAAGTCGTCGCCCACGTGCAGCGTGCCGTTCTGCACGAGAATCGTCGCGAGGGGCCCTTTGCCGGGGTCGAGCGTCGCTTCGAGGACGGTCCCTTGGGCGCGGCGATCGGGGTTCGCCTTGCGGTCGAGGAGCTCGGCCTGGAGCAGGATCTGGTCCAAGAGTTCCTGGACGTTCTGCCCCGTCTTGGCGGAGATGGGAGTGGCGAGGGTCGTGCCGCCGAACTCCTCGAGCACGACGCCGTGTGCGAGGAGGTCCTGCTTCACCTTCTGCACGTTGGCGGTCGGGAGGTCGATCTTGTTGATGGCGACGACCAGCGGGACGCCCGCGTTCTTGGCGTGGGAGATCGCCTCGATGGTCTGCGGCATAATGGCGTCGTCCGCCGCCACCACGAGGACGACGATGTCGGTCACCTGCGCGCCGCGGGCGCGCATGGCGGTGAAAGCCTCGTGGCCGGGCGTGTCCAGGAACGTGATCGAGCGGCCGTCATTGAGCTTCACCTGATAGGCGCCGATGTGCTGCGTGATCCCGCCCGCCTCGCCCGCCACGACGTTCGTCTTGCGGATGTAGTCGAGGAGCGAGGTCTTCCCGTGATCGACGTGCCCCATCACGGTAACGACGGGGGAGCGGGACTGGGGCGTGCCGGCCTCCTCGACCGTCTCTTGCGGGGCGGCGACGGCGTACCCCTCCTCGCGCACCGCCTGGAACCCGAAGGCCGAGGCGATGAGCTCAATCATGTCAAAGTCGAGCCGCTGATTGATCGTCACCATCTGTTGGAGCTCTTTGAAGGCGAAGGCGACGATCTCTTTCGCAGGGACCTTGAGGATGTTGGCGAGCTCGGAGACGGTGATGAATTCCGTCACCCGCACGAGCGTCTTCTCGCGCTCCTTCTCATCGCGCCGCTTCTGCTCCTCGAGGTCGCGGAAACTCGGGCCCTCCTCGCGGCGGCGCACGCCCTTGTGGCCCACGGGGCCTTTGATGGTGGCGAGGGTGCGCGAGATGTTCTGCGCCACGGCCTCCTGGTCGACGAGGGATTTCTTCCCCTTCTTGCGCTTCTTCCCCTTCTCCCGGCGCCGTTCCTCGAGCGGGATGGCCCCGGGGGCGGCGGACGCCACGGGCCGCGGCGGCACGGGGCTGCCGGGCGCCGCGCTCGCGACCGGTTTCGGCCGCACCGGTGTGGGAATCACGGATCGGGGGGCCGCGGTGGCCGGGGCACTGAAGACGGGACTCGTGGTGGCCGCTCCGGCTGCGGCGGCCGCGGGGGAGGCCCCCGTCGCCGTCGCTGCGGCAGGCGTGGCGAACGGGCTCAGCGGAAGGCCGGGCTCGGGGCGCGGCTCGTCGACCGCGGGGAGGTCCTTGAACAGGGCCGCGGCGCGCTCTTCGAGCGAGGGCTTCTCCTCTTGATCGACCGCCTTGGCCGCCTCGAGCGCTTCCCGGGCCTTGAGTTCGCGTTCGGCCTCGACGGCGGCCTCGGCCTGGGCCTCCGCCTCGACGGCCGCCATCTCAGCGGCGGTGCGGCGGCGCCGCTTGGGCCGGGCCTCGGGCACGGGCGCGACCGGCTCCACCACCTTGACGGCGCGGCGCCGCTTGGTGGCCGCGGGCGCCTCCTTCTGCTTGCGCTTATCGCGCTCCCAGCGCGCGCGCATCAGCGCCACCTGTTCGGGCCTCAAGGGTGAGAGGTGGCTGCGCACGAAGATGTCCAGCTCCTTGAGCATGCCGATAAGCTGCTCCGAGGAGATGCCAAATTCAGCCGCCAGGTCATGAATCCGCGTCGTCGTCACTCACTCCTCCGAAGACCCGACCACGCCGCGCGCGAGCGCGGCGTCTGCGACGCCAACCGCCTGGACCGGGGGTCGGCCCAGTCCGGCGCCCAGGGCGGACGCCCCGGGACCCCGTACGATCGGCACGCCGCGCCGGGCGGCGAGGCGTGCCACTTTCTCGAGCGTGCGCGCGCTGGCGTCACCCGCGAGGACGACGCAGCGCAGCGCATCGCGTTGCAGCTCCGCCCGCACGCCCGCCACGCCCACGACGACGCGGCCGGCTCGACAACCGAGCCCCAAGAGGCGTACGAGCTTCCCACTCACGCCGCTGGCGGGGGCGCGCCGTCACCGCGGCCCGCGGGGTCGCCCGTCGCCTCCTCCTCCTCCGACCCGTCCTCGGTCATCTCGTTCAGGAACGCCATCAGCTTGTCGGCGAGGTCGGGCGTCATGCCGGCGATCTTGTCGACGTCCTCGCGTTCCAAGTCGAGGACGTCCTGGAGCGTCTTGTGACCCGCCTGCTCGAGCACGTCCACGAGCTCGACGGGGAGGCCTTTGAGCTCGCGCAGAGCCACCTTGGTGGCAGCTTCCTCTTCGGCGGGCGGGAGCGGCGCGAACAGTGGGCCTTCGCCGCCGCGTTCGAGCCATTCCCGGCTCGAATAGAGGTCGATCTTCCAGCCCGTGAGCTCGGAGGCGAGGCGCACGTTCTGGCCGTTGCGCCCGATGGCAAGCGACAGCTGGTCCTCGTCGACGATGGCCTGGATGGTCTTCGTGTCCGGGTCCGAGAACACGCGCGCCACCCGCGCGGGGGCGAGGGCCAGCTTCGCGAAGCGTTCCGGATCGGGCGACCAGGGCACGATGTCGATGCGCTCGCCGTTGAGCTCGTTCACGACCGCCTGGACGCGCGAGCCCTTGAGGCCGACGCAGGCGCCCACGGGGTCGATCGCGTCGTCGCGGGAGGAGACGGCGATCTTGGTCCGGCTCCCCGCCTCGCGGGCGGTGGCCCGGATCTCGACGATCTGCTGCTGGATCTCCGGCACCTCGAGCTTGAAGAGCGCTTTGACAAACAGGGGATCGGCGCGCGACAGGATGAGGCGCGGCCCCTTGGGGGTCTCCTCGATCCGCTTGAGCACGGCCCGGATCGTGTCCCCCTGGTGGAAGTGCTCGCGGTGATTCTGCTCGCGGTACGGAATGATGGCCTCGGCCTCGCGGAACTTCGCGAGCATGACGACGATCTTGCCGCGCTCGATCTGCTGCACCTCGCCGGACAGGAGCTCGCCGACCTTGTCGGAGAACTCCTCGCGGATGCGGGCCCGCTCCCCTTCGCGCACTCGCTGGATGATGCGCTGCTTTGCCGCCTGCACCGCCGTGCGCCCGAACGCCTCGAAGGGCACCTCCTCTTCCAGCACGTCACCGACCTGGAAGTCCGGGTCCTCGAACCGCGCCTCCTCGAGCGTCACTTGCGAGCCGGGGTCCTCGACGCTCTCCACCACGGTGCGGAGCACCGCGATGCGGATCGTGCCCTTGAGTTCGTCGATGCCGATGTCCGCACGGACGTTGGGGCCGTAGCGTTTCACCAGGGCGGCATGGAGGCCGTCCTTCAAGAGGTCGAGCAGCTCCGTGCGCTCGAGCTGCTTGGTATTCGTCAGCTCGCGGATGGCGGAGACCACGTCGCTAGTATTCGTCGTCATTTGGATCCTCAATTACCAGTCCACCGCCAGGCGCGCGTCGCGGATCCCCGCGAGCGGCACCGGGCGTGGGGCGGCGCCCCGCGGCTCGAGCACCACGGTCGCTTCGTCGGGCACGGCCACGATCCGGGCCCGGATGCGCCCGAGCCCCGCCACGGTGGCCTGGACTTCGCGACCGACGAACCGCACCCAGTGGCGATGCCAGCGCACGGGACGCTCGAGCCCCGGGCTCGACACCTCGAGCACGTAGCGGCGACCCAGCGGCCCATCGGCGTCGAGCCAGGCCTCGATGGCCCGGCTTGCCATGGCGCAATCCGCGACGCTTACGCGCCGCGCCCGGGTCTCCGGCCCCATCGGCTCAGATGGCGCCACCGGCAGCGGGGGGGGCCACTCGATGCGTACTTGGACGAGCGGCCGCACTTGGGTGCCGCCGATGCGGAGGTCCGCCAGTTCGAGACCCAGCGTTTCCAGTCGGGACCGAAAGGACTCGACGAGGCTGTCGGAGAGCATAAAAAAAACGGCGGGCCAACTTCGCCCGCTGCGACGGAGGAATCTAGTCAGCCGTGCTCGGGTGTCAAGCGAGCGGCATTCCGA
>DATLKW010000101.1:0-4635 GCA_035538175.1 Gemmatimonadales bacterium
TCATCGAGGCCACGGGATCGGGAGCGGTGTTCGCGGGCCTTCCGGGACTCGTCCGCAAACAGGCCACGGTGCTGTTGTACGGCCACGGCCACGCGGGGGTCGACCTCGCCGTCTTGAATCCGCTCCAATTCCTCGAGCCGACGCTGCTCTCGCCCGTCGGAGCGTCGGGCGGCTTCGAGGCCGACGGTCGGCCATCCACCTACCGACGTGCCCTGCGCCTCATCGAGCGCGGTACCGTGCAGGCCGCTCCCCTCATCACGCACCGCTACCCGTCGCTCGACGCTCTGCCGCGCGCGTTCGCGAACGACCACGCAGCGGCGGACTACATCAAGGGAGTGCTCACCCCATGAGATTCCGTGCGCAGGTGATGGCGGCAGTCGCGCTCGTCGCGGCGTGCGGCCGATCGGGCGGAAGACCGGAGCTCGGGATCGCCGTCATCCCTAAGGGAACGACCCACGAGTTCTGGAAGGCCATCCACGCGGGCGCGATCCGAGCGGCCCGCGAGCTGTCGGATTCGGGCGTCGCGGTGCGGATCATTTGGAAGGGGCCGCTGCGCGAGGACGACCGCGAGCAGCAGGTGCAGGTGGTGGAGGGATTCTTGAGTCAAGGGATCCAGGGCATGGTGCTCGCGCCGCTCGACAGCCGCGCCCTCGTACGGCCGGTGGAGGAGGCTGGGCGGGCCGGCGTGTCCACGGTGATCATCGATTCGGGGCTCGAGTCCGACGTGCCGATCAGCTTCGTCGCCACCGACAATCGCAAGGGTGGGCGGATGGCGGCGGACCGTCTGGGCGCGCTGCTCCGTGGCCGCGGCAAGGCCTTGATGTTGCGGTACGCGGAGGGCTCCGCGTCGACTGAAGAGCGCGAAGCAGGGTTTCTCGAAGAGTTGCATGCCCGCTACCCGGCGATCGACCTGGTGTCGGGTGACCAGTACGCCGGCCCCACGCGCGAAACGGCGAAGCGCGCCGCGGAAAATCTCCTCAATCGCTACGGCGCCGAGCTCGACGGCATCTTCACCCCCAACGAGTCCTCCACCATCGGGATGCTCCTCGCGCTGCAGGACATCGGGCGGGCGGGGAAGGTGCGGTTCATCGGGTTCGACACCAGCGCGATCCTGCTCGACGCGATCCACGCGGGCCAGCTCGACGGAGTCGTGGTGCAAAATCCGATGCGGATGGGGTACTTGGGCGTGAAGACGATGGCCGATCACCTGCGCGGCCGACCCGTGGAGCGGCGGGTGGACACGGGGGTCGCGCTCGTCACCGGCGCGAACGTCGACTCCGCCGCCGTACAGGAGCTGGTCCATCCGCCGATCGGACGGTATCTCGCGGAGCCATGAGCGCGCTTCCCGGCGGTCCGCCCCTTCTCGAGATCGAGGACATCGCCAAGCGGTTCGGGGCCACCGTGGCGCTGGACGGGGTGACCCTCGCCGTGCCCGCGGGCGAGGTGCACGCCGTGATCGGCGAGAACGGCGCCGGCAAGAGCACGCTGATGAATGTCATCGCCGGCGCGCTCCGCCCGGATCGTGGACGGATGCGGCTGGCCGGGTGTCGCTACGCACCGGCCAACCCGCTCGCTGCGCGCGGGAGTGGCGTGGCGCTGATCCACCAAGAATTGTCGCTGTGTCCGCATCTCAGCGTCGCGGAGAACATCCTGCTCGGGGTGGAGCCGTCGCGGTGGGGCTGGATCGACCGCGCCGCCGCCCGCCGGCGCGCCCTGATGCTGCTCGAGCAGTTCGGTCACCCGCACCTGCATCCCGACGCCCGCGTCAGCGAGCTGTCGCTCGCCGCTCGTCAGGTTGTGGAGATCTGTCGCGCGCTCGCGGCGGACACCCGTGTGCTCCTCATGGACGAGCCCACGAGCAGTTTTCAGCGCCACGACGTGGTGCGCCTGTTCGCGCTGATCCGTCAACTCGCCGCCCGGGGCATCGCGGTGATCTACATCAGCCATTTCCTCGAGGAAGTGCGCGAGATCGCCGACCGCTATACCGTGCTGCGCGATGGCCGCGGCGTGGCGGCGGGAACGATCGCGGAGACCGGGGATGAGCGCTTGATCGCCGCCATGGTGGGGCGGCCGGTGTCGGGGCTCTTTCCCGCGCGCCGTCCGTCGGCGGTCGGCTCGGCTGAGGTGCTCCTGCAGGTGCGTGATGTCCGGGCGCCGCCGGTGCTGAAGCAAGCGAGCTTCGAGCTGCGCCGCGGCGAGATCTTCGGCGTGGCCGGGCTGCTGGGGTCGGGCCGCACGGAGCTCGTGCGCGCGTTGTTCGGGCTCGAGCCGCGGGCCACCGGATCAATCGCCGTCCGGGGCCGTTCGCTACCGGTGCGCGGCGCGACCCCCGGCCGGCGGCTCGGGCAGGGGTTCGGGTACGTGAGCGAGGACCGGCGGCGTGAAGGCCTCGCGCTCCCCCTGTCGATCGCCGACAATCTGACGGCCAGCGGGCTGTCCGCCTGCGCCCAGCGGTGGGGCTGGCTCAACCTCGGGCGGCAGGGAGCGGCGGCGCAGGCGTTGATGGAGCTCCTCTCGATTCGCGCCGCCACGCCGGCCCGGGCGGTGGGGACCCTCTCGGGCGGGAATCAGCAGAAGGTGACCGTCGGCCGCTTGCTGCATCAACGCGCCGAGATCTTGCTGCTCGACGAACCCACGCGCGGCATCGATGTGGGAAGCCGCGTCCAGATCTACGAGACGATCGCGCGCTCAGCCGCGGACGGTAAAGCCGTGCTGCTTGTGAGCTCCTATCTGCCCGAACTCTTCGGGCTCTGCGACCGGCTGGCAGTGATGACGCGGGGGCGCCTGTCGCCGGCCCGACCGATTGGCGAGTGGACGCCGGAAACGGTGCTCGCGACCGCGATCGGCGGGGCCGGCGAGGCCGCCTAGCGAGGGCTTAGTGCGTCGGCGCGTCTTTCTCGCCGCGAGCGCCTCCGCCGCCCTCGCCACGGTCCTCCCGCCCGGGCGCGGTCGCCGGGCGCCGGCCCGCCCGCGTCCGAGTGCCGAGCACCTCGCATGGCACGGCGCCGAGCTGGCGATGTTCGTCCATTTCACGGTCAACACGTTCACCGATCGCGAGTGGGGCGACGGACGGGAAGACCCCCGGATCTTCAACCCCGCCCGCCTCGATGCGGGGCAGTGGGCGCGGACGGCCAAGGCGGGCGGCTTCCGCACCATGATCCTCACGGCCAAGCACCACGACGGTTTCTGCCTCTGGCCGACGGAGACGACGTCCCATTCGGTGCGTTCGAGCCCCTGGCGCGACGGACAGGGCGATGTGGTACGAGAGTTCGTGGACGCGTGCCGGCACGAGGGGCTTGGGGTGGGGCTCTATCTCTCCCCTTGGGATCGCCACGAACCGTCCTACGGCGACTCGCCCTCGTACAATGAGTTTTACGCCCGGCAGCTCACCGAGCTGCTGACCCGGTACGGCTCGCTCGTGGAGGTGTGGTTCGACGGTGCGAACGGAGAAGGGCCGAATGGCCGGCGCCAGGTGTACGACTGGCCGCGCTTCCAGGCAATCGTGCGTCGACTCCAACCGCACGCATTGATCTTTTCGGACGCGGGGCCCGACATCCGCTGGATCGGGAACGAGCAGGGGGTGGCAGGCGATCCCAACTGGTGCACCGTCGACCCGCGGGCGGTCCCCTACCCCGGGGCGGTCGGGGACGAGGTGAGCGACGCCTTGCAGCACGGGGATCCGGCGGGGAGCGTGTGGCGCCCTGGGGAGGCCGACGTGTCGATCCGCCCGGGCTGGTTCTGGCACCGGAAGCAGGACGACCAGGTCCGCACGCCGGACAACCTACTCGAACTGTACTTCTCGAGCGTCGGGCGGAACGCGGGACTGCTGCTGAACGTCCCTCCCACTGCGGACGGGGTGTTCCACGAGCGCGACGTGGCGCGGGTCGCGGAGTTCGGCGAGCGCCGGCGGGCGCTCTTTGCCACGAATCTCGCGGCTGGAGCGCGCGGGGGCTCCCGCGACGCCGACGGGCAGGGACACGACGCGCGCCGCTTAGTCGACGGTGACGGGAGTACGTTCTGGCAGCCGGTCGGGGGGAAACGGACGGGCTCAGTGGAGCTCGCCTTCAACCACCTGCTCAGCTTCGACGTGACATGCCTCGCCGAGGCCATTGCCTACGGACAAGCGGTCGAGCGGTACAGGCTGGAGGCGTGGACAGGCGGTGCGTGGACCACGGTCGCGCGCGGAACGACGATCGGGCACAAGCGGCTCCACCGCGTCGCCGCTGTGACCACGGACCGCGTACGCCTGACGATCGAGGCCGCGCTCGACACGCCTCGTATCGAGACGCTCGCGCTCTATCGAAGCGGGTGACGCCCGTTGCACCGTGCGACAACGCGCCCGAGTGGGCGGCCACTGCTGGACGCCGGGGTCCGGCGGTGTAGCCTTGTACGGAGACCACGGACAACCCCCGGAGGCGGGCGGAGCACACGCCGAGGGCTCGGCGACGTAGCGCCCTGGGAGCCGGATCTTCGACTGGAGGGGGGCATGGAGCAGCACAACGAGATCACGCGACGCGAAGCACTGACCCGTGTAGCGATCGTGTTAGGCGGGGCGATCTCGGCGCCCACGCTGGCCGGCGCGCTCGATGTCGTCACGCGAGGCTCGTGGACGGTCCCGGAAGGGTGGGCGCCGCG
>DATLKW010000102.1:0-2824 GCA_035538175.1 Gemmatimonadales bacterium
GGGCGTTCGCATCTCGAAACGGTGGGCACGCGGCGCGTGGTCGCGCGTCGGTGCTCTTCACCCTGTCCGACATTCCGCACCGAGTCCCGATCCGGTAGCTGGCCGTCGTTGTCGGAGCGCAACAACCCGAATTTCACGGGCTGCATAGACCGCGCGGCCTGACCTCGCGGCCACGGACGTGATCGGACGGGGGCCGCGGCAGGCGCCCGCCGCGGCTGGGGCCTTGGTGGGGTGTGCCTCAGCCGCCGGTCTTGGTGTGAAGGCGGATGACGCCGCCGGAGAAATCCGTGCCGTACAACGTGGTGGCATCCATCGCGCTCAGGATCTCAATCCGCACGACATCGGATGCCGGCATTCGTGCGAGCACCGAATAATCAGTGAGGGCCACGCCGTCGACCAGGACGCGCGGTCCGTCATCGAGCACCATGCTCGAGCGCCCGCGCCGCACGATCCGCACCGGTTGGCCTCGCCCTGTTTCATTGAACGTCATGTTATGCACGGTAAAGGCGCAGCGCGTCCCACGCGGTGCGGGCCCCAGACCGCGCGATTTCCTCCTCCGTGACAACCTGACCCTCCGCTCTTTCGAGAGCCTCCTGGTTCGTAGCGGTACCGGCTCCCCCGCTGGCGCAACGTAGGATCGATGCGACGGCGAGAAGCCAGACCGGGAGCGGGCCACGGAAGACGGTCCTGTGCAGCGTCATAGGACCTCGCCGAGAGGGACGCAGCCGCACTGTGTCCAACATCGCAAACCGGTCCCGGACGGTCAAGCTAACGCACCGGCAGGCGACCGCGACACTTCTCAGGCCGGCGTTGCGTACTATTCACCCGCTATGCACGCTACCGCCCTGGTCACTCTCTTCCTCCAGATTGCGCTCCCGCCGCCCCGTGGGTACGTGAACGATTTTGCTGGTGTGGTCGATGCTGCGGCGGCCGCGCACCTCGAGGCCACGATCAGCGAAGTCAAGGAGAAGACGCGTGGCGAAATCGTCGTGGTGACGCTCCCCGACATCGGCGATCGCGCCGCGAGCGACGTCGCGCTCGACATCGGCCGGACCTGGAAGGTGGGCCCCGGAGCACCCGCGGGCGATCCGGCGAAGAACCTCGGTGTCGTGGTGCTGCTCGTCCCCCGCAAGAACCACCGTCCCGGCACGGGGAAGATCTTCATCGCGACTGGACGGGGCGCCGAGGGCTTTCTGACGGACGCGCGCGTAGGCGGGATCGAAGACGCCATGCTCCCCGCCATGGCCCGGGAGGCCTACGGCTCGGCACTCGCTCGCGGTGTGGACCTCCTCGCCCAGGCGTTCGCCGCTGAGTTCAAGGTGGAGCTCAGCGGTGGCGCGGGAGCCCCCCCGTCCGAGCCTGACGGGGCGAACGCGTCGCTCCCTTGGGGCTGGCTCCTGGCGGCGTTCATCGTCCTGATGATCGTCACCCGCGGACGACTGCTCTCGCTCCTGTTCTGGTTTGGGGGCTTCGGCAGCGGGCGTCGGAGTGGGGGAGGATGGGGCGGCGGATCGTTTGGGGGCGGCGGATTCGGCGGTGGGTTCGGCGGGTTTGGGGGCGGCGGGGGATTTTCGGGAGGCGGAGCCGGAAGGAGTTTCTAACGAAATGGCGAAACCGACGATCGACAGCTTCGCGCGCGACGTGACGCAAGCGCTCGGCGAGCGCTTGGTAAGCCTCGTCCTATACGGCTCGACGGCCCGCGGCACCCACGTCCCCGATCGCTCGGACGTAAACACCGTGCTCGTGATCGACAGGGTGGACGACAACCTGTTCGCGCGCCTCGACCCCGCCGTGCGGGCGTGGACGCGCGCCGGCCATCCCGCACCGCTCATCTTCACCGAGCGCGAGTGGCGCGAGTCCGCGGATGTCTTCCCGATCGAGTACGAGGACATGCGGCAGCACCACCAGGTCCTCGCCGGCCGAGATCCCTGGCTCGGCGTCACCGTCCGGTGGGAGGAGATGCGACACCAGCTTGAGGGCGAGCTCGTCGGGAAGCTCGTGCGCGTGCGCCAGGCCTACGCGGCGCTCCGGGGCGACCCGAAACGACTCGCACAGGTGATCGCGGGGAGCGTGGGTGGGTTCCTGACCATGCTGCGGGCGGCGCTCCGGCTCGCGGGGAAGACGCCGCCGGCGGCGGCGACGGCCCTGGTTGAGCAGGCCGGGACGGTGATGGGGTTTCCTGCGGCCAGTCTGCGTCCGCTGGTGTCGCACGCCGCCGGGGAGCGCACGCTCAAGCTCACTTCAGGGGACCCGCTGCCCGCGGCATACCTCTTGGCCGTCGAGCGCGCGGCCGAGTTTGTGGACCAACTGACCCAACGGAAGGAGTCCCAGTGAACGCGGTGCAACGCTCTACGGTAGTCGCCCTTACGGTGGCGGTAGCAGCCTGCGGCTACAACACGATCCAGACCTACGACGAGCAAGTGAATGCCGCGGCGTCGCAGATCAAGGTGCAACTGCAGCGACGCGCCGACCTCATTCCAAACCTCGTCGAGACGGTGAAGGGGTATGCGAAACAGGAACAAACCATATTCACCGCGGTGGCCGACGCGCGCGCCAAGCTCGCCGGAGCGGTGCAGAGCGGTAGTCTCCAGCAAATGGCGGAGGCGAACGCCGCCCTCAACGCGCCCCTCGGCCGGCTGCTTGCGATCGCCGAGAACTATCCCCAGCTCAAATCCAACGAGAACTTCCGCGCCCTCCAAGACCAGCTCGAGGGCACGGAGAACCGCATCGCCGTCGCGCGCCAGGACTACAACGATGCCGTCAACCGCTACAACGCCTACATCCGACGGTTTCCGGCAGTGTTGACCGCCAAGGCGATCGGGAA
>DATLKW010000103.1:0-3760 GCA_035538175.1 Gemmatimonadales bacterium
GCGCTCGACCCCCAGCTCCTCGACGATGATGTCCTTCACCTTCTCCTCGAGCTGCTTCATGTCCATTGCCATGGGTGTCCTCAATGGGGGTGTGGGAACCGGTCACAGCACCATCCCGCCGTCGACGACCAACACCTGACCCGTAATGTAGCTCGCGAAGTCGGACGCGAGAAAGAGCACGGCGGCCGCGACGTCCGTGCCCTCACCGAGCCGGCCCATCGGAATCGCCGCGAGCAGCGCCGCTCGGGCCTCAGGGTTGATATTGCGCGTGAGCTCCGTGTCGATGAACCCCGGCGCCACGGCGTTCACGAGCACGTTGCGCGAGGCGAGCTCCTTCGACACGGACTTCGTGAACCCGATCAACCCGGCCTTGGACGCCGTGTAATTCGCCTGGCCCTTGTTCCCCGCGAGCCCCACCACACTCGTGATGTTGATGATCCGCCCCCAGCGGCGCTTGATCATCCCGCGCGCGACGTGCTTGGTGACGAGGAACGCTCCCTTCAAGTTGGTGTCGAGGACCGCGTCCCAATCGTCCTCGCCGATGCGGAACAGCAGATTGTCGCGCGTCGTGCCCGCGTTGTTGACGAGAATGTCGACCCGACCGAAGTCCCGCTCCACCAGCCCTACCGCCGCCGCCACCTGCTCGGCGTCGCTCACATCGCAGGCGTAACCCCGCGCCGTGCCGTTCCCCAGCCCCTTCGCGGCGTGCTCGGCCTTCGCGCCGTCCCGCCCGAGCACCGCCACGCCCGCCCCCGCCCCGGCGAGCGCGTGGGCGATGGCGTGCCCGATGCCGCGACTCCCCCCCGTCACGAGGGCGATCTTGCCGGTGAGCTCGATCTTCACCTACGCCGCCTCCAAGAATCGCGCCACGTCGTCCGCCGTTCCCAGCGACACCACTGTCGCGCCCGGGACGATGCGCCGCACCAGGCCGGCGAGCACGGTGCCCGGGCCGATCTCGACCCAGCGCGCCCCCGGCCCGGCGAGCGCGGCGGCCCGCTCGACGCAGGCGACCCAGCGCACCGGCGCCGTCAGCTGGTCGGCCAGCAGCCGGCGCGCCTGCGCGGCCACGCGCACGGGCTCGGCGGTCGCGTTGGCGATCACCGGGAAGGTGGGGTCGCGAAACGGCGCCCGATCGAGCGCGGTCCGCAACGCCGTCGCGGCGGGCGCCATGAGCGGCGAGTGGAACGCGCCGCTCACCTTGAGCGGGAGGACGCGTTTCGCCCCCTCGGCCTTGCACGCCTCCCCCGCCCGCGCCACGGCGTCCGGGTCGCCAGAGATCACCGTCTGGTCCGGCGCGTTGAGGTTCGCCGCCACCACCACCCCGTCCCCGCGCGACGCGGCGCGACACGCCGCCTCGACCGTGGCCGTCGCGAGCCCGAGCACCGCCGCCATCGTCCCCGGGCGCTTCGCCCCCGCCTCTTGCATCAGCTCGCCGCGCCGGCGCACCAGCGCCGCGGCGTCCGCCGCCCCCAACGCCCCTGCCGTCACGTAGGCGGAATACTCCCCGAGCGAATGCCCCGCCGCCGCGATCGCCCGATCGCCTACCGCCGCCCCCACCACCGCGAACACCGCGACGGTGTGCGCGAGAATCGCCGGCTGCGCGTTGTGCGTCGCGGTGAGCTCGTCCTCCGGCCCTTCAAACATCAGCCGGCTCAGCGCCACGCCGAGCGCCCCGTCGAGCGCCTCGAGCACCTCCCGCGCCGCCGGAAACCGCGCGGCCACGTCCTTCGCCATCCCTACTTTTTGGGCCCCCTGTCCGGGGCAGAGCCAGATCGTGGTGGGCGCTGCTACCACTGCAGCACCAGGCTCGCCCACGTGAAGCCCGCGCCAAAGGCGCAGAACATCACCTTCATGCCCGGTTGCAAGCGCCCGCTGCGGACCGCCTCGTCGAGCGCGATCGCCACGGACGCGGCCGAGGTGTTGCCGTAGCGGTCGACGTTCACGTACACCTTGTCCATGGGGAGCCCGGCGTGCTTCGCCGTCGCCTCGATGATGCGGATGTTGGCCTGGTGCGGGATGAGGAGGTCGATGTCGGTCGCGCGCACGCCCGCCCGCTCGAGCGCCTTGTCGCACGCGTCGGCCATCGACAAGACCGCGGCCTTGAAGACCTCGCGTCCCGCCATCTTGATGTAGTAGGAGTGGTCCTTGAGCAGCGCCTCGTCGGGAGGATGCGCAGCGCCCCCGCCCGGTCGATAGAGCAGCTCGGCGAGCGTGCCGTCGGACTTGAGGCAGCTCGACAAGATCCCGCGGCCCCCGCGACTCGGGCGCACCAGCGTCGCGCCGGCGCCATCGCCGAACAGCACCGCCGTGGCGCGGTCGCTCCAGTCCATGATGCTGGTGAGCTTCTCCGAGGCCACGACGAGCACTCGCTCCGCCTGCTCGGACGCCACGAGCCCCTCGGCGACGCTCAGCGCATACAGGAAGCCGGTGCAGGCCGCCTGGACGTCGAAGGCCGCGGCTCGCGTCGCGCCCAGCAGCGCTTGCAGGTCGCACGCCTGCGACGGCAGCAGCCGATCGGGCGAACACGTCGCCACGACCAGCGCATCGATGTCCTGCGGCGTGAGGCCCACGTCCTGGAGCACCTGCTCCGCCGCCGCCTTCCCCATGCACGCGTTGGACTCGGTCGGACCTGCCACCCGGCGCTCGCGGATCCCCGTGCGTTCCCGGATCCACTGATCCGACGTGTCGAGCATCGTTGAGAATTCGTCGTTGGTGAGCACGCGGCTCGGCGTGTAGCGACCGGTGCCCACGAGCTCCGCGATCGGTCGCCTCATCGCGTGGCGCCCCCCTCGGCGAGTTCCGCGCCGATGTCCTGGTCCAAGTGACTCTCGACCATCTGCACGGCCACCCGCACCGCGTTCATGATCGCGCGCGCGGGCGACGCGCCGTGACAGATGATCACCACCCCCTTCACGCCCAACAGCGGGGCGCCGCCGTACTCGGAAGAGTCCAGGAATTTGAACAGCTGCCGCGCCTCCGGTCGCCCGAGTACGTCGGGGAACATCTGCTTGATCATCCCCATGAACATCCGACCGGCCGACTCGTAGAACTTGAGCACCACGTTACCGACGAAGCCGTCGCACACCACCACGTCGATCCGCCCCTGCTTGCACTCGCCCGCCAGGATGTCCCGCCCCTCGACGTTCCCGACGTAATGAATGCCCGTGACCTGCTTGAGCAGCTGGTGCGCTTCCTTCACCACCGCGTTGCCCTTCTCGTCCTCTTCCCCCACGTTCAACAGGCCGACGCCGGGCTCCGCGCGATTGAGCACGTCCCGCACGTACACCGAGCCGAGATGCGCGAACCCCACGAGCTCGCGCGCGTCGCAGTCGACGTTCGCCCCCCCGTCGAGCACCAGCACCGGATGGCCGCCCGTGGGAAACAGCGTGCCGATCGCGGCGCGCTGCACCCCCTCGTGGACCCGCAGGAGGAGCGTCGCCGCGGCCATCACCGCTCCCGTGTTGCCGGCGGAAATGAAGGCGTCCGACTCCCCCCGCTTCTGCAGACCGAGCCCGACGGCGATCGACGAGCGCGGCTTCCCCTTCACCGCGGCGAGCGGCTTCTCCCCCATCCCGACCACCTCGGCGGCGTCGATGATCTCGAGCCGGGCGCGATCGTGGCCCCCGACGGCCGCGAGGGCCGCCGTGATCTCGGCGGTCCGGCCCACGAGCTGGATGCGAAAGGTCGGTGGGAACTCGCGCAACGCCAGGAGGGCTCCTTCGACCTCCACCCGCGGGGCGGCGTCGCCGCCCATCGCGTC
>DATLKW010000104.1:0-8904 GCA_035538175.1 Gemmatimonadales bacterium
TGGCCATCGTGAGGTCGCAAGCTCTCCCCTCGTGCCGGCGGACGACCCTACGCTCCTCTTCACGAACGCCGGCATGGTGCAGTTCAAGCGTGTGTTCCAGGGACTGGAGCGGCGCGACTACGCCCGCGCCGTCACTTGTCAGAAGTGCGTGCGAGCGGGCGGGAAGCACAACGACTTGGAGCAGGTCGGGCATACCGCCCGGCACCACACCTTCTTCGAGATGCTCGGCAACTTCTCCTTCGGCGACTATTTCAAACGGGACGCGATCGAGTATGCCTGGGAATGGGTGACCGATCCGCGCTGGCTCGGTATCCAGCGCGAGCGCCTGTACATCACGGTCCACCACTCGGACGACGAGGCCCGCCAGCTCTGGCAGAAGTTCGTGCCAAACGCGCGTATCTACGGGCTCGGGGACAAGGACAACTTCTGGCAGATGGCCGACACCGGGCCCGCCGGCCCGAATGCGGAGGTGTACGTCGACCTTCGGGGGCTCGGACCGTGGAAGAAGGGGAAGGCAGAGCTCTCGCAGGACGAGTTCGTGGCGCTCCAGGAATCGGGAGCAATACTCGAGATCTGGAATTTGGTCTTCATGCAGTACGACCTTCAGCCCGACGGCTCGCGGGTGCCGTTGCCGGCGCCGTCGGTCGACACGGGCGCGGGGCTAGAGCGGATCGCGGCGGTGATGCAGAACGTGCCCTCGAACTTCGATACCGATCTGTTCGCGCCGATCATCGCCCGGGCGGTCGAGGTCGTGGGACAGAAGTACGATCGGGGGCCGAAGGGGGCGTCGTACCGGGTGCTCGCCGATCACGCGCGAGCGGTGGCGTTCCTGCTCGCCGACGGGGTCTATCCCTCGAACGAGGGACGGGGCTACGTGCTGCGCCGCATCTTGCGCCGCGCGGTGCGGCACGCCTGGCTGCTGGGGCGGCGGGAGCCGACGCTCGTCCACCTCGTGCCCGCGGTCGGCGGTGTTCTCGGCCCCGTGTACCCAGAGCTCGTCCAGAAGCGCGCCCATCTAGAGAGCGTCACGCGGGCTGAGGAAGAGCGCTTCTTCGACACGATCGAGGGCGGGCTCGCGCGGTTGGAGGAGCTCCGATCGGTGACGGTGATCCCCGGCCAGGACGCGTTCAAGCTCTACGACACGTACGGTTTCCCGCTCGATCTCACACAGCTCATCGCGGCGGAGCGGGGGCAGACCGTGGACGTCTCCGGATTCGAGCGGGAGCTCGCGAAGCAACGCAGCCGCTCGCATGAGGCGCTGGAGCGTGCGAAAGGCGGGCCGGCGGTGCGCACGAAACGCGCTGGCGAGTGGCGCACCGTGAAGCCCAAGGGGAAACAGACTTGGATCGGCTACGATCGTACCCGCGCCGAGACCGACGTGCTGCGCTTCCGGCAGACGAGCGAGCAGGTGGAGCTGGTGCTCGAGGACAACCCGTTCTACGTGGAATCGGGCGGGCAGGTGAGCGATACGGGGCGGGTACGGGGGGAGGGGTGGGAGCTCGAGGTGTCGGACGTGGAGAAAGCCGACGGCGGGAGCGCCGTGGTGGGACGGTTCGACACGGAGTTCGAGCCGACGCCCGTCGTCGCCGAGGTGGACGAGGCGCGGCGCCGCAACATCGAGCGCAACCACACTGCGACCCACTTGGTCCACGCGGCGCTGCGCAAGGCCCTCGGGCCTCACGTCCGCCAGCAGGGATCGGTCGTAGCGCCCGAGCGCCTGCGATTCGACTTCGCGCACCACGGCCCGGTGGACGACACGACACTCGCCCGGGTTGAGGAGGAAGTGAACACGCACATTTGGGCGAACCTCCCGGTCACGACCCGCGACATGCCGTATCGGGAGGCGATCGCCGCCGGGGCGATGGCCTTCTTCACCGAGAAGTACGGCGACGTGGTGCGGGTCGTCGACGTGCCGGGGGTGTCGCTCGAGCTGTGCGGCGGCACCCACGTGGCGGGCACGGGCCAGATCGCGCTGTTTCGCTTCACCCACGAAACCGGTGCGGCGGCGGGCGTGCGGCGCATCGAGGCGGTCACCGGCCCGGTCGCCTACGAGCTCGTGAAGAAGCTTGCCGCGGAGCTTGGGGGCGCGGCCGAGACGCTAAAGACCCAGCCCGAGCACCTCGTCCGACGGATCGAACAACTCCTCGAGGAGAACCGAAAGCTCGAGCGGCGCGTGGCTGAGCTGCTGCGCGCAGGAGGGGGGAAGCGGGACACGGCGAGCGTGCACCGGATCGGCGACGTCGAGCTGCACGTCGATCAAACGGACCTGGACGACCGCGAGCAGATCGGAGCGTTGATGGACGCCTTCCGCTCGAGCCACACCCGTGCCATCTCGATCCTCTTCTCGAACGGCGAGCGGCCCGCGATCCACATCGGGGTCACCGACGACTTGGTGGCGCAGGGGGTGAAGGCGGGGGACATCGCGAACGCCCTCGCCGCGGTGACCGGCGGGCGGGGCGGCGGCCGCGCACACTTCGCGTCGGCGGGCGCGGGCCCGCAGGCGGGGCTCGCCGAAGCCCGCGCGCAAGCTCTGGCGATCGTGAAGCGCGTGCTCGGGCGATGACGCGCCGCGAGGTGCTCGCGTGGCTCGAGACCCGGCGGCCCACCCCGCCGGAGCCGCTGCGCGCCGCCTTCGAGCGAGCGGTGACCGACGCCCCGTTGCCGCTCCCCGACCACCTGGCCCTTCTCGGCGGACGCCTCCTCGCGGAGGTCGCGGCGCAGCCGGCCGGAGGGCGCGAGCTCGCGCTCGACCTCCTTGCCGCCGACGCGCTCGTGACCTACGCCTTCGAGGCGCAGGCGGAGCTCGATGCCACGCGGCTGGCGGCACTCGCCGAACGCATGGGCGGCGCGGAGCCGGACGCGTGAACGCGCTGGTGGAACGGCGGCCCGGGCTCTTGGTGCTCGTCGATCCGAGCCGCACGACGCCGGACGACGCGGCGGCCGTTGCCCGGGCGGCCGAGGCGGCGGGTGCGGCGGGGGTCCTGATCGGCTCGTCGTTCGACGGGACACAGGACACGGAGCTCGTGGCCCGCGCGATCCGCGTCGCCACGCCGCACTGCCCGCTCGCCCTCTTCCCCGGCTCCGCCCTCCAGCTAACGAGCGAGGTCGACCTCATCCTCTTCCTTTCGCTGGTCTCGGGCCGCAACGCCCAGTACCTGATCGAGGAGCATGTCCGCGCCGTCCCGTTCCTCGCGCGCCACCGCGTGCCGACCTTGTCGACGGGCTACATCCTGGTCGATGGGGGACGGGTGACGAGCGTGGAAGCGGTGACGCAGACTCGCCCCCTGCCGGCGGACAAGCCCGAGCTCGTCGCGGCGCACGCCACGGCCGCTCGGCTCATCGGCATGCGGGCGATCTACGTGGACGCAGGCAGTGGAGCGCCTCGACCCGTGAGTCCCGCCCTGATCGCCGCCGCGCGGCGGGCGGCGCCCGAGCTGACGCTGTTCGTGGGCGGGGGGATCCGAAGCGCCGACGAGGTGCGGATGGCCAGGCGGGCGGGCGCGGATTTCGTGGTGGTGGGCACGGTGCTCGAGGAGTCCGGCGCCGCAGCCGCCCGGGGTGAGCTTCCGGCGCTGGTGCGGGCGGTCGCCGAGTGAGGCCTGCCGAGCAGGCGCGGGCCGGCCTCACCGCCTTGGCCACCCTCGCGGCACGGGTCGCCGAGGCCGAGGCCGAGACGATCGCGGCGATCGCCGACACCTACGCGGCGGCGCTGCGCGCAGGCGGAACGCTGTTCTTTGCCGGCAATGGCGGCAGCGCCGCCGCCGCGCAGCACCTCGCGACCGAGTACGTCGTGCGTTACCGCGCCAATCGGCCGGCGCTCCGCGCCGTGGCGCTCACGACCGACACCTCGCTGCTCACGGCCTGCGCCAACGACTTGGGATTCGACGAGATCTTCGCCCGCCAGGTGGACGCCCTCGCCCGGCCCGGTGACGTGCTGTCGCTCCATTCGACGAGTGGCGAGAGCGGTAACGTGATCCGCGCTGCAGAGGCGGCAAAGGCGCGCGGCCTCAAAGTCGCGGGCTTTGTCGGGAAGTCGGGCGGCCGCCTCAAGGCGCTCGCCGACGTGGTGCTCCACGTGCCCTCCGACGACACGGCGCGGATTCAGGAACTGCACCTCGCCGTCGAGCATCTGATCTGCGAACTGGTCGAGGCCCGCCTCAAGGCATGAAGGGCGACGTGGGCCGGCGAGCGCGCGGGGACCGGACAGCTGCAAGCGCTGGGTGGATGGGGTCGTGATCGATCTCTCGGGCAAGCGCGCCTTCGTCACCGGAGGCGGGCGCGGGATCGGCCGGGCGACAGCGGTCCTGTTGGCCCAGGCGGGGGCGAGCGTGGCTGTGGGGTACCGCGCGCGACGCGCGGACGCCGAGGAGAGCGTGCGGGCGGTGACGCGAGCGGCCAGCGGGGGAGGGGGGGGAGTGGGGGGAGCGGGAGGAGGCGGCAAGGCGGGGCGACAGCACGCGGTCGCGGTGGGGGGCGATCTGGGCGATCCCACGGCCGCCCAGCGCGCGGTCGAGGAGGCGGCGCGAGTCCTGGGCGGGCTCGACCTCTTAATCGTGAACCACGGCGTGTGGGCCGCGGCGGACGTTCCCGTGGCTAAGCTCTCCGACGGCCAATGGGACAGCACGACGCGCGCCAACCTCGATGCCGTCCTGTACGTGTGCCGCGCCGCGATCCCGCTCCTCTCCGACGGCGGGAAGATCGTGCTCGTGTCGTCCACCGCGGGGCAGCGTGGTGAGGCGTTCCACGCTGACTACGCGGCGACGAAGGGGGCGGTCATCGCCTTTACGAAGTCGCTCGCCATCGAGCTCGCGCCGCGCGGCATCAACGTGAACTGCGTTGCGCCAGGCTGGGTCGATACGGAGATGGCCCGCGAGCCCTATGACCGCGATGGCGGCCGCGGCCGAGGGGAGATCGAGCGGGCGATTCCCCTCGGTCGCATCGCCAGTGCGGAGGACTGCGCTGGGCCGATCGTGTTTCTCTGCTCGGCGCTCGCGCGCCACATCACGGGCGAGATTCTCAACGTCAACGGCGGGAGCGTCCTGTGCGGGTGAGCGGGTGGACCGGGCAGCCTCGCCATGGAGAGCGGCGCGGGCGGTGATTCTCGGGATCGGGTTGGACCTGGTGGATACAGCACGCGTGCGCGAGCTCCTCGCTGACCACGCCGGGCGCTTCGAAGAGCTCGTATTCACGGCCGCCGAGCGCGCCGACTGCGCGGGCCGCGCCGACAGGGCCGAGGCCCTGGCGGCGCGCTTCGCGGCGAAGGAGGCCTGCTTCAAAGCGCTGGGGACTGGGTGGAACCAGGGCGTGTCGTTTCTCCAGGTCGAGGTCGTGCGGCAGGAGGGCGGAGCCCCCGCGCTGCGGCTCTCCGGGCCCGCCGCCGAGCGCGCCCAGGCACGCGGCGTCCGGCGTCTGCACGTCACGCTGACGCACACTGGGGCGGCGGCAGCCGCCACCGTGATCCTCGAGGGTTAGTGCCCGGCATCGGCCTCCCCGCCCGCCTTCCCATTCCCGAGGCGGTGGTGCGGATCGCCCGCAAGCTCGAGGAGGCGGGGTTCGAGACGTGGTGCGTAGGCGGCGCGATCCGCGACAACCTGCTCGGACTCAAGAACCACGACTTCGATCTCACGACCGCCGCCCCCCCCAGCGAGGTCCAGCGCCTGTTCAAGCGCACCGTGCCGGTGGGCGTGGAGCACGGCACAGTCGCCGTGCTCGATCCGTCGAATCGCGCCCACGAAGTGACCACGTTTCGCAAGGACATCCGCAGCGACGGCCGCCACGCCACGGTCGAGTTCGGCGTCTCCCTTACCGACGACCTCGCCCGCCGCGACTTCACGATCAACGCCATCGCCTACCACCCGCTGCGCCACGAGTGGCGGGACCCCTTCAAAGGGGTCGACGACCTAGGCCACAAGCTGATCCGGTCGGTCGGGGACCCGAATTGGCGGTTCCAAGAGGACTACCTGCGGATCCTGCGGGCGCTGCGCTTCAGTGCCCGCTTCGACTTCCGGATCCACGGCCCCACGCGGGAGGCGGCGCGGGCCAACGTCCAGGGTCTGGCCCAGCTCTCGGCTGAGCGGGTGCGCGACGAGTGGTTCAAGGGGATCGAGACCGCCCGGCGCGTCTCGAAGCTCCTCGCGCTGTGGATGGACATCGGCGCCGCCCGCATCTGGCTGCCGGAGATTCGCGACTCCGGCGAGGCGAAGCGCGAGGCGCTCAAGCGCGTGGATAAGCTGCCCCGCGACCCCGTGCTCGTCACCGCCGTGCTCGCCTCCGATCCCCCGTCGCTCTTGACGCGGCTGCGGTGCTCGAACAAGGACATCGAGCGCGGGCGCGCGATCAAGACGTGGCGGGACAAGTATCCCGATCCGACGCACGTGGCCGACGTGCGCCGCTGGCTTGCGGCGGTGGGCCTCCACGCTGAGGACCTGCTCGCGCTCCTGCCCGCCCGCTCCGGCACCCGGGCCCCGGGGGCGCTGCCGAAGCTCGTGGCGGCGATCCGGGCCGCGCGCGACCCGCTCACGCTCAAGGACCTCGCCGTGACTGGCGACGATCTCATCCGCGCGGGCGTCCGGCCCGGCCCCGAGCTCGGGGAGACGTTGCACCGGCTCCTCGCAGAGGTGCTCGAGGATCCGAGCCGCAATACGCGCGAGTACCTGCTCGCCCATGTCTAGCGCGCTCGGCTACGCCTTCATCGCCGCCCTCGGCAACGTGGTCGGCGCCCTGGCCGTCACGCGCCGGGCGGTGCGGGAGCTCGCGTTGATTGAGCACTTCCTGGCGTTCGGGGCGGGCTTCATGTTAGCGGTCGCGATCGTCGAGGTGTTACCCGAGGCATTCGCTCGCTCGGGGAGCGCAGCGCCGGCGCTCGTGCTCGCGGGATATCTCGCCGTCCATCTCACCCAGCACACCCTGACGCCGCATTTCCATTTCGGCGAGGAGACCCATGCCGTGCATCAACCCGCTGGCGGGTCGGCGCTTGTGGGACTGTTGCTGCACACGTTCTTCGACGGCGTAGCGATCGCGAGCGCCTTTCTCGTGCGCCCAGCGCTCGGCGTGATGGTGTTCCTCGCGATCTTCCTCCACAAGCTGCCCGAGGGGGTAACGATCGCGAGCCTCTTTGTCGCCGTCGGACGGACCCCGACCCAGGCCATCGCGGCTGCGGCGTCGCTCGGCGTGGCGACGCTCATCGGCGTCGTCGTGACGGATCGCGTGGGGTTCCTCGTGCAGCACGGCCTCGCGCTCTCCGCGGGCGTGACCATCTACGTCGCCGCCTCGAACCTGGTGCCCGAGTTCCAGGGGAAGCGCGGCTGGAAGCTCCCGGCCGCCTTCTTCATGGGCGCGGCCGCGTTCATCGTCACGAAGTGGCTGGTCGATCGAGCGTAACGGCGGCATAGAGGGCCGCCGTCATCCCTGCGGCTCACCCGCCAGCCGGGAGTTGATCGAGCAACCCGCAGGCGGTACCCGCCGGCCTCGCAAACAGACTGAGCCCGAGCGGGTCGGCGAAGATCTACCGGGCCCGCGCTGGCTAGAGGGCTCCCAGAAAGCTCAGCAGGGCGGCGTGCTCGGTGGGCGACAGCACTAGGAAGCGGTCGCGGATGAGCGTCGCCTCTCCCCCATGAAGCGTAATCGCTTGGTCGAGCGTCAAGGCGCGGCCGTCATGCAACAGCGCCGTGCCCGCTGCCACTTTCAGGTGCAGACCCATGAGCGGCTCCGTACGGAAGTCCGCCGGTCGCGCATTGATTCGGCAGATGTCGGCGAGCCCGGGGCCCATGTCGTGCAGTAGGAGGTCGGTGAAGGCGAAGACGTATCGGTCGCTGAGCGCCGGGACGCGGTTGGGCCCCGTGAAGAGCACGGGGAAGTGGCACTGCGCGCACCCGATTCTCAGGAACACCCCCAGGCCGCGCTCCGCCGCGAGTGTGAGGGGCTGGGGGCGCGGGGGCGATAGGAACGTGACGAAGGCGTCGGTGGCCTCCAAGTCGGCCTGCGATAGCTCGGGCTGGGGCGTCTGTTCCACGCCCAGCGGGATCGCGAGCCCCCCGACGTTCTCCTCCAATGGGCTCTCGGGATCGGTGACCCCTATTTCGGCGGTGAATGCTCCGGCGACGAATTCGCGCAGGGTCGCCACGTTGGCCTTGCGCCCGAAGTGCCCTACGCGCCCGTTGGGCAACGTGTGCGGGCGCCCATAGACGCCGTCGGGGCTGCGGCGCTCGAATTCCGCGAGGGCTAGGAGCTCTGCGTCGGGGATGGCGTCGAGCAGCCCGAAACCCAGGACCAGGGGTGTCGTCCGACGACCGACTCCCGTGGCCGCGGGGGGGATCGGTTCCTTGACGATCCCGAGCGCCGCGTGCAACGCCGGCGTCACACTGTCTTGAATGACGGGACCGCCCTGTGCGACGAGGTCGTCGCACGTGCCGTTGTGGAAGGCGGTGGCGTGGGTTTCGATGTCCTCACCGGTGCCGCCGACGATGGGACTCTGGTGGCATTGCGCGCAGCCGACGTCGTTGAAGGTGGGCCCGAGCCCCGTCGCCGGTGTGAACACGGTCTGGAAGACGACGCTGCCACGGGCGAACGCCTGTTGTTCGGCGAGCGTCAGGAACGGGAGCGCGCCACCCGCTGGTTGCGTGGCGTTCGCCAACAGGTCGCGGGACAGGCCGAGGGAATCCTCGGGCGCGATGACCAGCGGTGAAGCTCCTGTCGGCGAGGGGCGCTCGCACCCGGCGACGAGGAAGAGGGCGGCGAGGAACGGCGCCCCGATGTGCGCGCGTGAGTGAACGGCGCGGTGACCGCG
Organism: Gemmatimonadales bacterium; assembly: GCA_035538175.1. GTDB lineage: Bacteria > Gemmatimonadota > Gemmatimonadetes > Gemmatimonadales > GWC2-71-9 > AG41. The sequence continues at coordinate 8,786 of DATLKW010000104.1, forward strand.
TCGCAACATGGTGGCCTCCCTCTCGGTCGAGGGGCGTGACCAAGCTGTCGCGGTCCGGGATGCACGCTGGAACGGACCCTAGGGCGGCGCACGCTCTTCACGCTCGTTGGGTCGCTGAT
>DATLKW010000105.1:0-9341 GCA_035538175.1 Gemmatimonadales bacterium
GGCCTTCGTCACGTCGACGACGGGCGGCGTCGCCACCACGGTGACGGCTGGCAGCGTGACGGCCGCGACCGCGAGTCGCAGGTCGACCGTCTCTCCGACGCTCAAGGCGAGCCCCGTTCGCTTCACCTCCGCGAACCCGACCGCGCGCGCCGTCACGTCGTAGATCCCGATGGGCAACAGGGTCCCCGTGAAGTTGCCCGTCGCGTCGGTCGTCAGCGTCCGCGCGAAGTTCGTCTGGCGTTCGCGGAGGATCACCTGGGCGTTGGCCACCGGATTGCCGGCCGGATCGGCGACAACGCCGCGTATGATGCCGGTCGTAGCTTGCGACTGGGCGCTGAGGTCTCGGGGGAAGCAGAACAGGACAAGCGCCGCGCCGGTCAGGAAGACGGACAGGCGCAGGGCACGAGGAATGCCGCACGTCATTGGCTTAGGGTCTCCGAAACGTGGTGCGCAAGGGCGTGGCAGAATTAGCATGCGAACGCAGCGACGGCAAGAGGCGCGCCTGAGCGCGCGCCCTCGCGCGGGCGCCCCTGCCGCGCGCTGTGTGGGCCGACATCTTATAGCCGATGCAAAATTCCGACATCGCCCGTCTGTTCGACGAGGTCGCGGATCTCCTCGAGATCCAGGACGCGAACCCCTTCCGGGTGCGCGCCTACCGCAACGCCGCCCGCACGATCCGCGACTTCCCCGAGCCCCTCGCCGACCGGGTCCACGAGGGCGTGAAGGACCTGACCGAGATCCCGGGCATCGGCGAGGACCTCGCCGAGAAGATCACCGCGATCGTCACGAAGGGCGAGCTCCCGTTGCACAAACAGCTCGCCGCCAAACTCCCGGCGGGGCTCCTCGACCTCCTCCGCATCCCGGGACTCGGGCCCAAACGCGTGAAACTCCTCTACAAGAAGCTCAAGGTGAAGTCCGCGGCGGACCTGGAGCGCGTCCTCGACGCCGGCAAGGTGCAGAAGCTCAAGGGGTTCGGTCCGAAAATGGAGGAGAAGATGCGGGCCGGGCTCGGCCAGGCGCAGGTGACCGAGCACCGCATGCTCTTGAACGAGGCCGAGACGCAAGCGGGCGCGGTCGTGGCCTACCTCAAGGCGGGAGGTGGGGTGCACGAGATCGAGGTCGCCGGGAGCTACCGGCGCCGCAAGGAGACGATCGGTGACTTGGACATCCTCGTCACGTCGGATGCGGGCCCGCGCGTGATGGACCGGTTCGTCGCCTACGACGAGGTGGCCGAGGTGGTCTCGAAGGGCGAGACGCGGTCGACGGTCAAGCTGCGGAGTGGGCTGCAGGTGGATGTGCGGGCGGTCGAGCGGGCCGCATACGGCGCGGCGTTGCAGTACTTCACGGGTTCCAAGGCCCACAACGTCGAGCTGCGCAAGATCGCCCAGGAGCACGGCTACAAGCTCAACGAATACGGCCTCTTCAAGGGCGCGCAGCGCGTCGCCGGCCGCACCGAAGCGGAGATTTACGAGAAGCTCGGGCTCGACTGGATCCCGCCCGAGCTGCGCGAGGCGCGGGGCGAGATCGCCCTCGCCCGCGAGCACCGGCTCCCGACGCTCGTCGAGCTCCGCGACGTGCGGGGCGACCTCCAGATGCATACGAACGCCACCGACGGCAGGGGGACGATCGAGGAGATGGCCGAGGCCGCGCGGGCGCTCCACTACGCCTACATCGCGATCACCGATCACTCGAAGCGGGTGACGATGGCGCACGGCTTCGACCCGAAACAGCTGCGCAAGCAGTGGGTCGTGATCGACCGCTGGAACGCCGCGAACCGCCGCGACGGCCTCGTCATCTTGAAGAGCGTGGAGTGCGACATCCTGGAAACCGGCAAGCTCGATCTCCCCGACGACGTCCTCGCCGAGGCCGACTACGTGGTGGCGACGATTCATTACGGGCTCACCCAGAGCGAGAAGCAGCTCACGCGGCGCCTGGTGGGCGGAGCGGAGCACCCGTTCGTGGACGCGATCGGTCACCCGACCGGGCGCATCGTGGGCAAGCGGGAGCCGTACCGTGCGGACTTCGAGGCGTTGATGCGGGCGTGTGTCGCTAGCGGGTGCGCGCTCGAGCTCAACGGTCACCCCGAGCGGATGGATCTTCCCGACACGCTCGCGCAGGCGGCGCGGCAGCAGGGCGTGCGATTCGTCCTCTCGACCGACAGCCACTACCCGGGCAACCTGCCCCACATGCGCTACGCCGTGGACCTGGCGCGCCGCGCGGGCCTCGAGGCCGGCGACATTCTCAACACCCGTCCGCTCGCCGCGTTTCAGCAGGCGTTGAAGCGCGCGCGCCGCTAGCGCGCGGCCAGCCCGGGCGCATCGCGCCGGGGGGGGATGCGGCTAGAGGAACGAGAGCTGGAGCACCGGCGCGAAGCTCTTCCGGTGGTGGGCCGTGTAGCCGAAGGTGGCGAGCGCGGCCAGGTGGTCGGGCGTGCCGTAGCCCTTGTTCATCGCCCAGTCGTAGCGGGGGTGGCGCGGGGAGAGCCGCTCCATCAACCGGTCACGGACGGTCTTCGCGATGACGGAGGCGGCGGCGATCGAGTGGCAGCGGGCGTCGCCGTCGATGATCGCCTCGTGCTCGCGGCCCAGCTCCGGGAGCGGCAGGCCGTCGACGAGTACGTAAGCGGGGGTGACGCTGAGGCGGCTCAAGGCGCGCCGCATCGCGAGGATCGTCGCCCGGCGGATGTTCAGGCGGTCGATTTCGCGGACGCTGGCGGCGCCCACGGCGAAGGCGAGGGCGCGTGCGCGCACGACGCGCGCGAGTCGCAGGCGCCGCTCCGGCGGCAGGAGTTTCGAGTCCCGCAGGCCGCGGATGAACGCGCAGTGCGGCGGGAGCACGACGGCCGCGGCCACCACCGGACCCGCGAGCGGGCCGCGGCCGGCTTCGTCGAGCCCAGCGACAAGTCCGCCCCCCGCTTGCCAGAACGCGATTTCGCGCTCGAGCGTGGGGCGGCGGGCGCTCACGCCTCTTGCTTCTCCGTCGTTTCGGGGACCGCGAGGCCGCGCTTCTCGCGAATGCGGGCGGCTTTGCCGGCGAGCCGGCGCAAGAAGTAAAGTTTGGCCCGTCGCACGCGGCCCTTGCGCACGAGCTCAATCTCGGCGATCGCGGGCGAGTGGAGGGGGAAGATACGTTCCACCCCCACGCCCGCAGAAATCTTGCGGACGGTGAACGTCGCGTTGATGCCGGCGCCGCGGCGCCCGATGCACACACCCTCGAACGCCTGCAGCCGCTCCTTGTCGCCTTCGCGCACGCGCACCATGACGCGCACCGTGTCGCCCGGGTCGAAGGGGGGAAGCCCGCTCTTCACGCCTTCCCGCTCGACCGCTCTCAGTCGGTCCATACGCTCATCCTCAATCCGTCTGTCTGCCGAGTTTGTCCCACAAATCGGGCCGGCGCTCGCGCGTCAGCCGCTCGGCTTGGGCGGCACGCCATCCCGCGATTTCGTCGTGATTCCCGCTCAACAATACTGCCGGCACATCCAAACCGCGATAGCTCGGCGGCCGCGTGTAGCTGGGCGGCGACAACAGGCCGTCGTAATGCGAGTCGGTGGCCGCCGACTCGTGGTCGCCGAGCGCGCCCGGGAGGAGGCGCACGACCGCGTCGAGTACGCACAGCGCCGCCGGCTCGCCACCCGACAACACGAAGTCGCCAACCGACAGCTCTTCCGCGCCCAGGCCGTCCGCGACGCGCTGGTCGACGTCCTTGTAGTGCCCGCACAGGAGCGTCAGCTCGCGCCCGACCGCGAAGCGCACGGCGTCGCGGTGCGCGAAGGCCCGTCCGCGGGCCGACAGGAGCACGATCGGCGGACCCGCGCGCAAGTCGTCGACGGCCTCAAAGAACGGTTCCGGCTTGAGCACCATCCCCGCGCCGCCGCCGTACGGGTAGTCGTCCACCGTCTGGTGGCGGTCATGGGTATACCCCCGCAACTGCACCACGCGGTAGCGCACGAGTTGTCGCTCCGCCGCGCGTCCCGGGATGCTCGTGCGGAGCGCCGCCTCGAACACTTCCGGGAAGAGCGTGACCACGTTAATCACCAGCATCGGTCTCTTCCACCGCGACGAACTGCTCTCGCCAGGCCTCGACCACCGCCCGCGACGTCACGCCGACGAATCCGAGGAGCCACGCCCGGTGGTAGGCGCGGCGGCGCGCGACGATCAGTGGTCCCGCCACAACCTCGCGCGCCTCGTTCACTACGAGCAAGCGGGCCCGGGGCGTGAACACGGCGCCCGGGTTCGCGACGAGTGGCTGGACCGCCACCTCGCCCCGCTGCCCGTGCGGCTTCTTCAGCCGACCGACTACGCGGGGCGTTGGCCCAGCACGCCCGCCTTCTTGAGGAGCGAGCGCACCGTGTCGGTGGGGAGCGCTCCCTTCTCGAGCCACGCCCGCGCCGCCTCCCGATCCACGTTCAAGTCGGCGGGATCTGTGCGCGGGTTGTAGTGGCCGAGCATCGCGACGAAGCGTCCGTCCCGGGGCGAGCGCGAATCCGCCACGACGATTCGGAAGTAGCTCTGCCCTTTGCGCCCCACGCGCCGCAGTCGAATACGAGTCGCCATGCGTGTCACGTCCCTTTCAAGAACTTCCGCATCTGTTGGAACTGCTCGAGCAGGCGATTCACGTCCTGCACCGGGCGTCCCGAGCCCTTGGCGATCCGGAGCCGTCGTGACCCCGAGAGGATGGACGGGTCGGCCCGCTCCTCGGGTGTCATCGACAGCACGATCGCCTCCACGTGCTTGAGCCGCTGCTCGTCGACCGGCGCCCCCGCGAGGGCCTTGCGGGAAACCCCGGGCAGGAGCCCGAGCATCTGCTTGAGCGGTCCCAGCGCCTGCATCTGCCGCAGCGCGGCGAGGAAATCCGCCAAGTCCATCCCGCGCTTGGAGCGGGCCTTGCGCTCGAGGCGCTCGGCCGTCTCGGCGTCGACCACCTGCGACGCCCGCTCCGCGAGCGCAACCACGTCGCCCTGCCCGAGGATCCCGCCCGCCATCCGCACCGGGTCGAACGGCTCCAGGGCGTCCGGCTTCTCGCCGACGCCCACGTACTTCACGGCCGCGAGCTGCTCGGAGAGGGCCGTAAACATAAGCGCACAAACCTACTTAGGCCCTGCGGCGAATCCAAGTGGGGCCAAAACGAGCGGACTGAGGCCGAGCGGGGGGCCGGTCAGCGCGCGGTGCGAACGACCCGCGCCTGCGGGACGTGGCGCCACCCCACCCAGGCGGGCGGGGCGTCGACCAAGCGGACCGCGCGGACCCCGCTGAGCACAAGCGGTCTGATCTCCCATCGACGGGCGAACCGCGCCCCGGCGCGACGCTTGACCCAGACGCGGCCCACCGCCCGCTGGAACCGCTCGGCGGAGGCGCGGCTCTCCCAGAGCGTATACCACACCAAGACGTCCCCCCTGCGGCCGAGCACCTGGTAGCGGTCCCCGGCCCACCCGTTCGCGAGGAGCGCGGCGGCGCTGTCGTTCCCGAGGTACTGCTCGAGCAAGAGGCGGATCTCGAACTCGCCGAGCCCGTCTTCGTAGCGCACCGTGTCGGAGGCCGGGGGCAGGAACGTAACGGCGTCGGGCCGGTCCCCGGCGGCGTAGCGCGCCGGATGCAGGATCTGGGCGGTCGAGACGGGCATCAGGGGCCCGTACGGTTGTTTGCCGGGATACTCGTGCTGGAACCAGCGCACGAACTCGGCGCCACCCAGGTACGGGAAGATCAGGCTCTCGCGCAGCCACAACGGGACGCTCGCGAACACCTTCATCCCCTCCCCTCCCCCTTGCGACCCCCAGAGCGTCGTGCGCAGGTCCCAGAAGTTGGGCAGGCTCTCGAGCTTCTGTTCGGGCATGAGGACGAGAATCTGGGCCAGGGTGGCTTGGCCTTCGAGGATGGCCTGCGCGGCGCTGCGGCGGTCGTTTTGGCGCTTCAGGGTGACGAGCGAATCGAGGTTCAGGTATTGGTCCTGGAGCGCGTGCACGAGCTCGTGCGAGATCACGAGGCGCGCGTAGCTCGGGTCCAAGTCCGCGGGGATGTAGAGGGCGTTTGAGTCGGGATCGAAATAGCCGGCGACATGTTCGGTGAGCAGGTCGATCATCGTACGGCGCAGGTCGAGCGAGTCGGGGATGAGGCCGAACAGGCGATAGGCGGCCTCGGCCCCCGCGAGCTCGGCAGGCGGCAGGTCGCCGTCGAACTTGTGGATGACGTAGTCGCGCACCTGGCCCCGCGTGCGGCGCAGGACGACGGGGCGTCGCTTGAACGTGAGGTGCGTGGCGCGCTCGACCGCGGGCATCATTTGTTGGACGGCCTGCTTGAGCTCGGCCTCGTTGCGGACGTCCTGGGTGCGCTCGGTGCAGCCTCGGTCCCAGCCCCCTCCCCCGACGCTCACCACCCCGATCACCGCCGCGGTCGTGATCCCGCGGCGTCTCACGGCTGCCACTCGATGCCCTTGCCGACGGCGGTCGCGACTACGCGGGCGACGTCCGCCCCACGCACGACGATGTCCTGGCGCTCCAGCTCGTCGCGGAGCAGGCGATCGAGCTCGGCGCGGCGCTCGGCCAAGGTGGGGGCCGTGGGACGGGAGGCGGTCGCGGTGGCGGGAGGGCGGGTCGATCGCTGCGCCTCTCCGCCGAGCATCTTTTCGATCTCGGCGCCGATCCGATCGAGCATGGGAAAGATCTCGCCCACGAGGTCGTCGGCGGGGGCTTCGGCCGGCTGCTCCGACGGCCGGCCCCGGCGCAGCATCGCGTCCACCTTGCGGCGCTCGCGGATCAAGCGATCGAGCTCGGGTGAGACCGTCGCGGTCGCCTGCGCGTGAGCGCACGCTTCGTCGAGCACGTCGATCGCCTTATCGGGCCGCGCGCGCTCGGGCACAAAGCGATCGGTGAGAACGATGGCGGCCTTGAGGGCGTCGTCGGTGATGGCGACCGCATGGTGGCGCTCGAGCCGCGGCCGCCGCGCCACGAGGACCTCCCACGTCTGGACGGCGTCGAGCTCCTCCACAAGCACCGGTTGGAAACGGCGTTCGAGCGCCGGGTCGCCCCGGATCCACTTATCGTATTCGCCCCCCGTGGTCGCCCCGATCACCCGCAGATCGCCGCGCACGAGCGCCGGCTTGAGCATGTTCGCCGCGTCCATCGCCGCCCCGAGCGCGGTGCCCTGGCCGATCAGATTGTGGAGCTCGTCGACGAACAAGATGAGGTCGGGATCAGCTGCGAGCTCGCGCACGAGTCGGCGGATGCGCTCCTCGTATTGGCCGCGGAACGTCGTGCCCGCGAGCAGGGCGACGTGGTCGAGGGCGAGGACGCGTGCGTCTTTCAGCGCCGGAGGGACGTCTCCGGTGGCGACGCGTTGCGCGAGGCCTTCGACGATCGCGGTCTTCCCGACGCCGGCCTTCCCGATCAGGGCGGGATTGTTCTTGCTCTGGCGCAACAGGATGTCGACCACGCGCGCGATCTCAGCGTCCCGGCAGCGCACGGGCTCCAAGTCGCCGCGGCGCGCGAGCGCGGTGAGCTCGACGCCGACGCGTTCGAGCACGTTCCCGGTTTCGAAGAGGCCCCCAAACCCTTCGCCCATCGCTCAGTCGCCGTGGAGAAAGTGCTGGTACCAGGCGATGATGGCGTCGCCCATCACGAACGTCACCGCCGCCCCCACGGCGAGGAATACCCCGAACGGCACGAGACGCTTCTTCTTGAACGACAGGGGGACGAAGATGAGACTGCCGAGCAGGGCGCCGAGGAACACCGTGAGCAGGACGCCCTCCCACCCCACGAACGAGCCCACCATCGCCATCATTTTGACGTCGCCCCCGCCCATCGCCTCCTCCCGGAACGCCCAGCGTCCCACCTGGGCGACCGCGAACAGCAGGGCGAATCCGACGGCGGCCCCGAGCACCTTATCGAGGAAGCCCTGGGCGCCGTTGGCGAGGGAGAACCCGAGGCCCAGGACGAGGCCGCCCCAAGTGTACTCATCGGGGATCAAGTAGTGGCGGCCGTCGGTGACCCCGATGCCGAGCAGGATGCTGCCGAACAGGGCGGCGGCGAGGGCGTGGAGGCTGATCCCGTACAAGAGTACGGCGCCGATCCAGATCGCGGCCACCGCGGCCTCGATGATGGGGTACTGGCGGGAGATGGGCTGGCCGCAGTGGCGGCAGCGGCCCCGCAAGAGGAGCCAGGAGACGACCGGGATGTTGTCGCGCCAGGCGATGGGCTGGTGACAGTGGGGGCAGCGGGAGCGCGGCGTGAGCAGAGAGAGGTCAGCCGGGAGGCGTACGATGCAGACGTTGAGAAAGCTGCCGACGCAGAGGCCCACGAGCCCGGCGCCGACGACCACGATCGGGTCAACGGCCACGGGTCACCTCGTAGAGCAAGATCCCGGCGGCCACGGCGACGTTGAGCGACTCGGCGCCCGGGACGAGCGGGATCGCGACGCGTTGCGCGGCGACGGCATTGAACTGCGGGCGGATCCCGGCGCCCTCGTTCCCGACGATCACGGCGATCGCCCCGCCGTTCGGTCCTGCTCCTCCCCCTCCCGTCGTCACTGATGGCTGGGCGGGCGTTCCCTTGAGCGCGCGCGGCAGCGGGACGCCGTCGGCGGCACCGGCCCAGAGGGTCACGTCGTGGCGTCGCGCCCAGGCGATGAAGCCGGCGTCGTCCAAGGCGACCACCGGATGGTGGAACGTGGCGCCCATGGCGGCGCGGAGCGCCTTCGGGCTCGTGGGGTCGGCGGTGCCGCGCAAGACGACGGTGCCGGCGGCGCCGAGCGCGTGCGCCGTGCGGATCAGGGTGCCCACGTTTCCGGGATCTTGGACGCCATCGATCACCAAGGCCACACTCCCCGCGCCCAGCGCCAAGTCCGCCGCGCTCCAGCGGCGCGGCTCGATCACGGCCACGATGCCCTGTGGCGTCTCCGTATCGGCGAGCGCGGCGAGCGTGCGGGTCGCGATCGCCTCGATCGCCACGCCGTGGCGTTCGAGTTCGCTCACGAGCGCCGCTCCCCGCGTGGTGCGCTCGAGCTCGGGAGCGACCAGCGTGCCGCGAAACGGCACGCCCGCCGCGAGGGCCTCTTCGATCAGGCGCACGCCCTCGATCAGCGCGAGGCCCCGCCGACCGCGCGCTTTGCGGCGTTGGAGATCGCGGATAGTCGATTGCAGATTACTGGCGATGAGGGTCCTCGCGGGTGGCGGACGGCAGCCGGGTCTTCAATATGTCGTGAGGCAGCGGACGGGCGCTACGTGAAGATCGCACTGACGATCGCGGGCTCGGATTCCGGCGGCGGGGCCGGGATTCAGGCCGATCTGAAGACGTTTCACCAGTTCGGGGTGTTCGGGACCAGTGTCGTCACGGCCGTCACCGCGCAGAACAC
>DATLKW010000106.1:0-2235 GCA_035538175.1 Gemmatimonadales bacterium
TAGCCAACGAAGAGAGCAATGAAGGTGTTACGTAGGCCCCGGCCAGAACGTCGCCTATCCGCTCGCCATCGAAGCCTTCCTGCCGCCTCCTCCACCTTGACGAACAAGGATCTGCACACGAATGGAAACGCAAAAGAGTGCGAACGTCGGGTTCGACCTTCACACCCTTTAACGAAACGGTCCGCACCAGTTAGATCGACGCCGTCGTAGCGGCCAGTGCCGCGCCGACCGGGTCGGCACGGACCGAGCTCGCTCGCTTGACGAGGATATTCTCGAGGAACAAATACTCGATTCCCGTGCCGAGGAACGTCTCCAGCGCCTCGCGCGGTGTGTTGACGATTGGCTGGCCCTTCACGTTGAAGCTCGTATTCAGCACCATCTCGCGCCCCGTGGCCGAGCCCACCGCGCGCAGCAGCTGATGGAATTCCGCGTTGTCGCCGGCCGCCACCGTCTGGACGCGCGCTGACCCGTTCACGTGAGTAATCGCAGGCAGTGCCCGGCGGAATTGCGGCCGCACGTCAACCGTCATGATCATGTACGGCAGCTCCGTCCGCGGCGACACATCGAACCACCGGTCCACCTCCTCGAGCGTCACCGCCGGCGCGAACGGACGGAACGCCTCCCGCATCTTCACCATCGCGTTGATGCGATCGCGCATCTCGGCCCCACCGGGATCCGCCAGGATGCTGCGATGGCCCAGCGCCCGCGGCCCGAACTCCATTCGCCCCCGATACCACGCCACCACCCGGCCGGCCGCGATGAGCCGCGCTGCCTCGGCACACGTCGCCGCCAACGACTCGAGCTCCACGACCTCCGCCCGCTCGCCAACCGCCGCGAGCGCCGCGTTGATCTCGGCCCTTCCATATGACGGACCCAGGAACGGCACCGGGAGGCGCTCGTTCCTGACCTCTCCGGCTTGCGCCGCGCGCCACACCGCCGCCCCCAATGCCGCCCCGTCGTCCCCCGACGCCGGTTGTACGTAGATCTCGTCGAACATCCCCGACCGAAGCAGCCGCCCGTTGGCCGTGCAGTTCAACGCCACCCCGCCCGCCAACGCCAGCCGCCGCTGCCCCGTCATCACCCCGAAATGACCGCAGAGGTGGAGCATCGCTCGGTCGAGACACTCCTGTAGCGCGGCCGCAACATCGCGATGCACATCGGCGATGTCGTCCTGGGGCGCGCGCGCCGGGCCCAGCCGCGCCGTGAGGAACGCCCTCGTCGCCAGGTACCGCTCCCGCGCCTCCCCACCCGCGTTGAGCTTCAACGCAGGTATGCGAAAACCCCCGTCCGGCGTGAGGGTTACGGCCTCCTCGAAGAACGGCCGGAACCGCGCCGGGTCCCCGTAGGGCGCGAGCCCCATGATCTTGTACTCGTCCGCGTTGAAGTCGAACCCGAGGTGCAACGTGATCAGCGAGTAGAGGATACCGATCGAGTCCAGCGCCGAAATCTGAAACAACCGGTCCAGGCGCGTCTCGCGCGCGTGATAAACTGACGCGCTGTGCGCCTCCCCGGTTCCGTCGATCACGACTACCAGGCACTCATCCCACCCCGAGGTGAACGCGGCGCTGGCGGCGTGCGCCAGGTGGTGATTCACGGTCTGTACCCGCGCTTCCGGGAACCCCGGCAGGTCGCGCCGCACCAGCTCGAGCAGCGCCTCCCGCGAGTACACGTCGCGATACAGCTCGCGCGACACGGGATCGAGGGCGTACAGGGGGCGATACGGCGCATAGTCGAACCCGTGCGCCAGCTCGTCGATCTCCTCGAGCGCCACCCCGGCCTCCCCCAGGCAATACCGGATCGCGCCCGCCGGGAAGGCCCCCGTGTGCTTCTTGCGGTTGAGGCGTTCTTCGGCAACTGCGGCGACGATCGTTCCGTCCACGACCAAGACCGCGGCCGAGTCGTGCCCCTGCGAAATGCGGTATTCCCGCTCGTCCAAGCCGGGCCAGTGGACCCGCTTGAAGGGAATCGACCCCTCGAAGCCCGAGATCCCGAGGATCTTCACGGCTGGCAGGATTTCGCAAGAACCGTGCGCGAGGCTGCCACGCCTCACATAAACGCGCCCCTGTCGCGACCACAGTTCTTTTCCGTTGCGTTCGCGCACTGCCCGATTCTTGCAGGGTCAGGGCTCGTCCCTAGATCCGGCCCGCGACACTGTCTCAGATGTGGACATGACCACCCGACGGGGCTTGCACGACTCAGGACTGCAGGTGTTCGCCACCTGCGCTCCCTCCTACC
>DATLKW010000107.1:0-2146 GCA_035538175.1 Gemmatimonadales bacterium
TAGCACGGAGCAGCGTGTAAAGGTGGCGGTTGCTGACATTCCAAAGGATGCAGCAGGGGAAGATGCATTAGGCACAGAGATATCGCCTGAATTGTCCGAATTGCTTGCACAGCTTCGTGCCGCTCCGCTGGACGGCCAAACGCGGATTGTTTCCGAGCGAACCCGACCCCGTCTTCGTCGCAGGTCGAGGCGCGCTGGCGGTGCGGAGGGCGCTCGTGAACGTGGCCCTGGCCCTCGGGCCCGACGGCCGGCTCTACGCGCTCGGGGGCGACGACTCGAACGCCACGGCGTTGCGCGTCGACGTGCTCGATACCGCGACGGGACGCATCGCGGCGACCCGCCATCTCGGGACGCGCGACGCCGCGGTCGCGCTCGGCCCGAACGGGACGCTCGCTGTGTTCGACCGCGATTCGCTGCTCGCTGGGGCCCGAGAAACCCCGAGCGCGCGGGAGGCGTTCGGGCCACCCTTCTCGCTCCCCGATTTGAAGGGCGCGACGCGCACGTCCGCTGAGTTCCTCGGAACGGTGACGCTCGTCAACTTCTGGGCCTCCTGGTGCGATCCGTGCCGCGAGGAGTTTCCCCACATGGCGGAGCTGTACCGCGCCTACCCGCGGGCGGACTTCGAGATCGTTGCGATCTCGGACGACGTGGACGGGGGCCGGATGCGTGCGTTCGTGCGCCGGTTCCAGCCGCCCTTTCCGATCCTCGTAGGTGCGGGCCGCATGAAGGCGACGTATCACTATCGGGGGCTCCCCTATTCGGTGCTGCTCGACCGGCGGGGGCGCGTGATCGAGCGGATCTTCGGATTCGGCGGGGCGGAGGAGTTCCGCGCGCTCACCGAGACTATTGCGAAGGAGGTACGCGCTCCCTAGCGTGTATCCGTGCCTGACCCGACGCCCTCCGCCGCTTCGCATCCCCAACCCGTCCTGATCGATACCGACCCCGGCATCGACGACATGCTGGCGCTCTTCTTGGCGCTCGCGTCGCCCGAGCTCGACGTGCGCGGCATCTCGGTGTCCTACGGCAACACCACGGTCGAGAACGCGTATCGCAACGCCGTCGCCATCGTGCGGCGGGCGGGCAAGCGCACCACGCTCGGCGCCGGCGCCCGGCGCCCACTCGGCCGAGCCTTGAGCGTGGCGAGCGAGACGCACGGCGAGTCGGGGCTCGGGTACGCGGCGCTCCCCCCCGCCGGCGTGATCCTCGATTTCGTCAAGTCGCTCGACCGGCTCCTCGCCGACCAGCCCGGGCCCGTGACGCTGGTGACGCTCGGGCCCGTGACGAGTCTCGCGCTCGCCCTGCGACGCGACCCCGGGCTCGTGCGGCGCAAGGTGGCGCGCCACGTCGCCATGATCGGCAATATCGCCGCCCGGGGCAACACGACGCCGTACGCCGAGTTCAACGCCTGGTGCGATCCCGAGGCCCTGGAGCTCGTGCTCCGCGCCGAGTTGCCCACCGAGATGATCGGGCTCGACGTGACGCGCGAGCTCGTACTCGGCGCGAGCGAGGCGACGCGGCTCGCCCACTCGGGGGCGCCGCAGGCCGCCTGGATCCAGGACGCCCTCCGCTTCTACATCGAGTTCCACCGCCGTCAGGAAGGATTGGACGGCTGCATCGTGAACGACGTGCTGGCGATCGCCGCGCTGTTAGCGCCCCAGGTGCTCACGTTCGAGGAGCAGCGGGTCCTCGTCGATCTCGAGGACGGGGAGCACCGCGGGCACACGCGCCTCGCGCCGGACGGCGCGCGCGTCCGGGTCGCCACCGGCGTTGACGTGGGACCGGTGCGGCGCCTCTTGTCGGAGCGGGTGTTCCGGTGGGCGGCGCGCCCCACGGCGCCGCCGATCGCCCCGGCTGAGGCCTCGGTGTGACGACACTGCCGCGAAAGGTCGCCGTGATCGGCGCCGGGGACATCGGGTGCGGGTGGGCCGCCCTGTGCGCCTCGGCCGGGTGGCCGGTGGCAGTGTTCGACCAGAACGCGAGCGGCTTGGAGCGCGCCGCGACTCAGGTGCCGACCCGGGCGCGCGCCCTCGTGGTGCTCGAGCGCGCGACGCAGGGCATCGTGGAGCGGGGGCTTCTGGAATTCTCCCAGGCGCGAAGCCTCCTGCAGGCCGTCAAGGATGCGGATTGGGTCATCGAGGCGATCTCC
>DATLKW010000108.1:0-6629 GCA_035538175.1 Gemmatimonadales bacterium
CAAGAAGATCCAGGTCATCAAGGAGGTCCGGGCGATCACCAGCCTCGGCCTCAAGGAGGCCAAGGACCTGGTGGAAGGCGCTCCCGGCACTGTGAAGGAAGGCGTGTCCAAGCAGGAAGCCGAAGAGATCAAAAAGAAGCTCGAAGCGCAGGGCGCGGTCGTTGAGCTGAAGTAGACTCGAGGGACGGACGCCGCGGGCCACGGGGGCCCGCCGGCCGCACCCGGGTCTCCTTTGGTCGACGACATGCGCAGATTTGCCACACTCCTGCTCGCTGGTACGAGCCCCTCGTCTCCTCCCGATCGGCGCGCCGATCGGGGGCGGGGGCCTTTTGCGCTTTGGCATGAGGTGTCGCCATGACGAAGACGTTGCCGGTATTGTCGTTTGCGAAGCTCGACCAGGGGATGCCTATGCCGCATCTCCTGGACATCCAGACGCGCGCCTTCCAGTCGTTGCTGCAGCCCGACGGCAAGGGCGCCGACCGCACCGACGTCGGGCTCGAGCGCGTGTTTAAGGACGTCTTCCCGATCCAAGACGTCAACGGCAACTACTCGCTCGAGTTCGTCAAGTACGCGCTCGGGGAGCCGAAGTACGCCGTCGAGGAGTGCATCGAGCGGGACATGACCTACTCGGTCCCCCTCAAGGCCACGCTGCAGCTCGTGGTCATGGAAGAGGTGGGGGAGACGACGAAGACCAAGCGGCCGAAGAATATCATCGAGAAGGAAGTCTACCTCGGCGAGCTGCCGATTCTCACGCCGCTCGGCACCTTCGTCATCAACGGCGCCGAGCGGGTGATCGTGTCCCAGCTGCACCGCTCGCCCGGCGTGGTGTTCGAGGAGAGCATCCACCCGAACGGCCAGCGCCTGTTCTCGGCGCGGATCATCCCGTTCCGCGGATCGTGGGTCGAGTTCACGATCGACATCCACGACGTGATCTACGTCCACATCGACAAGAAAAAGAAGTTCCCGGCCACGGCGCTCCTCCGGGCGTTTGGCTACGGCACGAATGCCGATATCCTGAAGCTGTTCTACGCGACGAAGGACATCGACATTACCGGGAAGCTCGAGGGCCGCGCGCAGAAGCGCGAGGTGCTCGGCACCCTGCTCGCGGCCGACCTCCCCGACCCCGAGAACAAGAAGGGCGAGCCCCTGGGACGCGTGGGCGACGAGCTCACGCTGGAGCGGTTCAACACCTTCCGGCGCGCCGGGATCAGCAAAGTCACCGTGTTCGCCGGCTACACGACCCTCGACCTCCGCGACGAGGCGCAGCCGACGACCACGCGCGAGCGCCAGGGGGCCCAGGTCCTCGCCTTCGACGTCGCGGATCCCGCGACCGGTGAAGTGGTGGCCGAGGGCGGGCGCGAGCTGTCGGACGCGCTCCGCAAGAAGCTCCTCAAGGCGGGCGTGACCAAGATCGACGTGCTGCTGCCGCCGGGGCGGAGCGAGTCGCCGCTCATCAAGAACACTCTGCTCAAGGACCCGACGCACTCGGAGGCCGAGGCGTTGGAGCAGATCTACGCCCTCCTCCGGCCAGGCGAGGCGCCGAATCTCGAAACCGCGCGCCAGGCCCTCGAGCGGCTGTTCTTCCACCCCAAGCGCTACGACCTGGGGCGCGTGGGCCGCTACAAGATCAATCAGCGGCTCAAGGTGAACGTCTCGAAGGACCACACGGTCCTCACCGAAGACGACTTCATCGCGATCATCCGCTACCTGATCGAGCTGCGTGAGGGCCGGGGCTACACCGACGATATCGACCACCTCGGCAATCGGCGGGTGCGCTCGGTGGGCGAGCTGATTGCCAACCAGTTCTCCGTCGGCCTGTCGCGCATGGCTCGGCTCATCAAGGAGCGCATGAGCATCAACAACGATCCCGAGCGCATCACGCTCGACGACCTGGTGAACGCCCGCACGGTGAGCGCGGTCATCCAAGCGTTCTTCGGCAGCTCGCAGCTGTCCCAGTTCATGGATCAGACCAATCCGCTCGCCGAGCTGACGCATAAGCGGCGGCTCTCGGCGCTGGGGCCGGGCGGCCTTACCCGCGAGCGCGCCGGCTTCGAGGTGCGCGACGTGCACTACAGCCAGTACGGCCGGATGTGCCCGATCGAGACCCCGGAAGGGCCCAACATCGGCCTCATCACGAGCCTCTCGTGCTACGCGCGCGTGAACGAGCTCGGCTTCATCGAGACGCCGTACCGCGCCGTGAAGAATGGTAAGGTGACCGACGAGATCCGCTGGCTCTCCGCGTCGGAAGAGGAGGAGTACGCGGTCGCCCAGGCGAATGCCGCCCTCACGTCCGATGGGCACTTCGCCGAGGAACTGGTCTTGTGCCGGAAGCGGGACGACTACCCGCTCTTGGCGCCCGCGCGGATCGACTTCATGGACGTCGCGCCCGAGCAGCTCGTCTCGATCGCCGCCGCGCTCATCCCGTTCCTCGAGCACGACGACGCCAACCGCGCGCTCATGGGCTCCAACATGCAGCGCCAGTCCGTGCCCCTCCTCTTCCCGCAGGCGCCCCTCGTGGGCACCGGCCTCGAGGAGACCGTGGCGCGCGACTCGGGCGCCGTCGTTATCGCGCGACGCGCCGGCGTCGTTACCCGGGTCACGGCCGACGAGATCATCATCGACGCCGGCGAGGAAGAGGCCCGGGCGGCCGACCATCCCCTCGCGCGTCTCAAGCAGCACGACCGCTACCGCCTGAAGAAGTTCTGGCGCACCAACCAGGACACCGCCATCAACCAGCGACCGCTCGTCCACGCCGGCCAGAAGGTGAAGGCGGGGCAGATCGTCGCCGATGGGGCCGGCACGGAGCGCGGCGAGCTCGCGCTCGGCGCCAACGTCCTGGTGGCGTTCATGCCATGGTACGGGCACAACTTCGAGGACGCCATCGTCCTCTCCGAGCGCCTGGTGAAGGACGACGTCTACTCGTCGATCCACATCCAGGAGCTCGAGCTCCACGTGCGCGACACAAAGCGGGGGCGCGAGGAAATCACCCGCGAGATCCCGAACGTGGCCGAGGAATCGCTCGTCGACTTGGATGAGCGCGGCATCGTCCGCATCGGGGCGCACGTCAAGGCGGGCGATATCCTCGTCGGCAAGATCACCCCCAAAGGGGAGACCGAACTCAGCCCCGAAGAGAAGCTCCTGACGGCGATCTTCGGCGAGAAGGCGAAAGACGTGAAGGACTCCTCCCTCAAGGTGCCCCCCGGCATGGAGGGCGTAGTCATCGACGTGAAGATCTTCTCGCGCATCGAAGACCAGGTGGTGGAGAAGGACCGGGGCGAGCGCATCGGTGAGGTGCGGCGGCTCGAGGGGGAGGAGAAGGCCCGGATCTCGGATGCCATGTTCGCCGAGCTCCGCGAGCTGCTCGCCGGGCAGGAGGTGGGCCTGATGCTCAAGGCGGGGACGGTCGAAGAGTACCTCCCCCAGGGCACGAAGCTCGCCAAGGCGCAGCTCGACGAGGTGAACTTCGCCGACGTCGACGTGAAAACGCTGCGCGTCACGAACAAGACGGTGAACGAGCGGGTCCGGGCGGTGCTCGATGCGGCGGCCGCCGAGCGCGCCAAGATCGAGGAGAAATCCGAGGACCAGATCGACAAGATCCTCCAGCCCGACGAGCTCCCGCCCGGTGTGATCCAGCTCGTGAAGGTGTACGTGGCGGAGAAGCGCAAGATCTCGGTGGGCGACAAGATGGCGGGCCGGCACGGGAACAAGGGCATCATCGCCCGCATCGTGCCGGAAGAGGACATGCCCTTCCTTCCCGACGGCGCGCCGGTGGACATCGTGCTCAACCCGCTGGGGGTGCCGTCCCGCATGAACGTGGGCCAGATCCTCGAGACCCACCTCGGGTGGGCGGCAGCCATCCTTGGGTTCGTGGCGAAGACCCCCGTCTTCCAGGGCGCCGACGAGACGGAGATCGGCGTGTTGCTCCGCCTCGCGGGCCTCACCTGGGCGGCCGCCGCGCTGCGGCTTGCCGCACGGCCGCCGGAACTCGCGCCGGCCACCGTCAGCCACATTGCTGACGATCTGCGCCGCCTCCCCGCCACCAACGGCGGCCGGCCCGACCTGGCGAAGGCCGGGATCGGCCTGCTCGGGGGGCGCGCCCTCGCCCAGGAGACCCGCGACGTGCAGCACAGCTTCGTGGACTTCCTCCGGGCCGCGGCGAAGGAGGTCGCCGAGCGCGAGCTCGCGCAGCGGCGCGAGGAGCAGGAGTTCCACCAGGTCCAGCTTGAGGGCGAGGGCCTGAGCAAGGCCGATCAGGCGGCGGTGAAGGCCGGCCTGAAGGAGAGCGAGAAATTCCTCGGGCACGACAAGCCGCAGGACGTGCTCGAGGCCGTCGGGCTCCCGGCACTCGCCGCGCTCCTCGGCCCCAAGTCCGAGGCGGACTTGGACCAGGCCGCGAACGAGTTGCTCCGGCTCGCGGGCCTGACCCCCACGGGCAAGGCGCGGCTGCGCGACGGGCGCTCGGGGGAGTTCTTCACGTCCGACGTCACCGTTGGCTCGATCTACATGATGAAGCTGTCGCACCTCGTGGACGACAAGATCCACGCGCGCTCCATCGGGCCGTATTCGCTCGTCACCCAACAGCCGCTCGCCGGCAAGGCGCAGTTCGGCGGCCAGCGGTTTGGCGAGATGGAGGTGTGGGCGCTCGAAGCGTACGGCGCCGCGCACACGCTGCAGGAGATCCTGACCGTGAAGTCGGACGACGTGAACGGGCGGAGCCGCGTGTACGAGGCGATCGTCAAAGGGCAGAACCTGCCGAAACCCGGTATCCCCGAGTCCTTCAACGTGCTGGTGAAGGAGCTCCAGGCCCTCGGGCTGAAGGTCACCCTGGGCACCACCGAAGACGTTGAAGAGTGAGGGAGGGAGAACCGATGATTGACTTCCGAAGCGGGCGCGAGCCGAAGAGCTCGAGCTTCGACTATATCCAGGTCCGGATCGCCTCTCCCGAGGAGATCCGGGGCCCCCGGGACTCCAAGGAGCGCGAGCGCCTTGAGTTGCAGGGCCAGCGCACGTGGTGGTCGTGGGGTGAAGTCACCAAGCCCGAGACCATCAACTACCGCTCGTTCAAACCGGAGCGCGACGGGCTCTTCTGCGAGCGCATCTTCGGTCCCGTCAAGGACTGGGAGTGTCACTGCGGCAAGTACAAGCGCATCCGCTACCGCGGCGTGATCTGCGATCGCTGCGGCGTGGAGGTGACGCTCTCCAAGGTCCGCCGCGAGCGGATGGGCCACGTCGAGCTCGCGGTGCCCGTGGCGCACATTTGGTTCTTCAAGACCCTGCCGTCTCCGATGGGCAACCTGCTCGACGTGACGCTGCGGGACTTGGAGCGGGTGATCTACTACACCAACTACGTAGTGATCGAGCCCGGCGAGCAGGAGGTGCAGGAGAAGGAGCTGCTCGACGAGGACCGCTACCTCGAGATCCGGGCCAAGGCCAAGGCCGAGGGCGACAGCGCGTTCAAGGCCGACATCGGCGCGCCGGCCGTGCGGGCACTGCTCGAGCGGTTGAACGTCGACAAGCTCGCCGACGAGCTGCGCGAGGCGGTGGCGTCGGAGACCAGCCAGCACCGCAAGAAGCAGGTGCTCAAGCGCCTGAAGATCGTGGACGCGTTCCGGAACTCGGGCAACTCGGGCGAGGGGCGCAACGACCCGCGGTGGATGATTCTCGACGTGATCCCGGTGATTCCGCCCGACCTGCGGCCGCTCGTGCCGCTCGACGGCGGGCGCTTCGCGACGAGCGACTTGAACGACCTCTACCGCCGCGTCATCAACCGCAACAACCGGCTGCAAAAGCTCATCCTGCACCGGGCGCCCGAGGTCATCCTCCGCAACGAGAAGCGCATGCTGCAGGAGGCGGTGGACGCGCTCTTCGACAACGGCCGGCGCTCGAAGGCCATCCGCGGACGCGGCAAGCGGCCGCTGAAGTCGCTGTCCGACATGCTGAAGGGCAAGCAGGGCCGCTTCCGCCAGAACCTGCTGGGCAAGCGCGTCGACTACTCGGGCCGCTCCGTGATCGTGGTGGGCCCGGAGCTCCGGCTGCACCAGTGCGGGCTCCCCAAGGCCATGGCGGTGGAACTCTTCAAGCCCTTCATCATCCATAAGCTCGTCGAGAAGGGCATCGCCGAAACGGTGAAGCGGGCTAAGAAGATCGTGGAGAAGGAGAGCACGGAGGTGTTCGAAATCCTGGAGGAGATCATCCAGGACCACCCGGTGCTCCTGAACCGGGCGCCGACGCTGCACCGCCTCGGCATCCAGGCATTCGAGCCCGTGCTCGTCGAGGGCAAGGCGATCCGCATCCATCCCCTCGTGTGCGCGGCGTTCAACGCCGATTTCGACGGCGATCAAATGGCCGTGCACGTGCCGCTCTCGTTCGAGAGCCAGCTCGAGGCGCGGTTGCTGATGATCTCGTCGAACAACGTGCTCAAGCCCTCCGACGGCCGGCCCGTGGCGGAGCCGTCGCAGGACATGGTGCTCGGGTGCTACTTCCTGACGAAGGAGCCCGCCGACTTCGAGCAGGCGGAGACGAAGGCCCATGCCCCGCGGCTCGCTTCGCTCGCGGAGCTCGAAATGGGGCTCGCGACGAAGCGGCTCGAGTACCACTCGCCGGTGCAGTGGGCAGGCGAGTCCACCGGC
>DATLKW010000109.1:0-2400 GCA_035538175.1 Gemmatimonadales bacterium
CTGCGCGTCGGTCGGCGCGGCGGCCGCCGAGAGGTGCCCGCCTCCAGCGCCTGCAACGAAGCTCACCGAGACGCCGGGGGCTGCGGACCCCGACGCGGTCGTGACCTTGACGACGAGCGGTTGCGGCAGCGCTTGGCCGACGGCCCCGCTCTGGTTGTTGCCCGAGACGAGCGCGATGGCGGAGGGTGCGGGGAGCGGACTGGTGGTATCCCCGCTTTTGGAGCAACTGACGGCGCCGCTCAATGCCCCAAGCGTAGCTATCGCCTTGAGCCAAGTCACCTGCATCGTGCCCCCGATGGCGCTGATCCGGCCGCCGTCGGGTACTGAGTTGGCCTACCCAAGGCGCCGCAGTTGCAAAACCCGTGCGTATTCCGTCGCGAGGCCGCCCCCGAAAAGGCCTGCGTGGCGGTTCAAGATGCGCCCGCCGGTCCAGTCCGCTAGGGGTGGCGTCCGATGCGGTATGATGCCCCCGTTTCTTCGGACCAGGGTTGTGAGGCAGCCACGGAGAAAGGCGCGGAGCGTCGCACGTGTTAGACGACCCCCGGAAGCCAACGCCAGCGGACGCGCTCGAGGTAAGCAGCATACTCGGGATCCCTGCGGGGCGCCGCCTACGAGCCGTGCGTGAGCCCCCGGGCCGCCTCGGCCGCAGAGCGGAGCAGCTCGAACTCAGGCCGGCAGGACCCGCAGGACGCGATGTGATGGAGCGCCTGGACTCGCTCCGCCTCGTGAGCGTGCCCCTGGACGATCGCCAGCATCGCTTCGGGGACGACGCACCCGACGCGCTCCGCTGATCTTCGACGGGTCGCGATCTGCATGTAGAGTCTCCGCAGCTCCGCGTCGATCACCTGCTCCTCTCGGTCCGATCTCCGCGTCAGTGAGCTTCCTTCGCAATTCGGCCAGACCTCGGTACAGCAGATTCCGCGCCTTGGCCTCCGTCCACCCCAACAACCCGGCAATCTCCCGGGGGTTATATCCCGCCAGGTACATCCGAACGGCGATTGCGCGTGGCTCCGCCAACGCGTTCACATGCTGCGCCACCCGCTGCGCGAGCTCCTGCTCCTCGAGCGCGCGCTCACACGCTGGTGCCGTGGCGATCCCGGCGAGCACGGCGTCACCACTACCCTCGTGTCGGTCCTCGAGGGACTCTTCCCGCCGGGCGCGTCGCCGCCGGATCATATCGAGGGCCGCCGACATCGCGGTGCGGTATACATAAGACGCAGGAGCCCCGGCAATCCTCT
This sequence comes from Gemmatimonadales bacterium, assembly GCA_035538175.1. Taxonomy (GTDB): domain Bacteria; phylum Gemmatimonadota; class Gemmatimonadetes; order Gemmatimonadales; family GWC2-71-9; genus AG41. Next base: position 1,239 of record DATLKW010000109.1, read on the forward strand.
CGCCGCTCGCCAGGGCGTGCCAAAGGCGGATCCTGACCTCCTGACAGAGCTCCCCCGCGTCCGCCTCGGTCAGGCCGCGGCGGCGGCCCACCTGGCGCAGCAGCCCGCCAAAGCGCGCGACGAGACTTTCAAGGGCGCTCGACGTGAAATCGTCGATGGCCAAGATCGGGCCCGACTGACCGACGCCCGCGGGCGCCGCCACCGCGCCCCGACCCCCGAGCGCGCTCGGGTTACTCGCGCGGAAGCGGCTCATCGAAGCGGTGGCTGCCAAGGAAGGGTCACGCCCGGCCGGTTGCTGGTCCTGATTCATGTCGTCTCTCCGCTGCGGATTTGGGAGGAGCCCGAGGAATCGCCCTACGGAGGCCAACACTAGTGAGCCCTCGTTCGCTGGCCGTGTCCCGAGCGTTCCTGGAGCGTTCGGGACCCGGCTGATGCGAATCGCTCCGGTCGCGGGAGGGAGCGATCGAGCGCCACTGGCGCCGTCCTGAGGCGATGGGGTGGTTTCGGGAAGGTGGGGGGGGTGGGGGGGTGCGGGGGTGGTTGGGGGAGGGCGAGTAAGGAGTGGGGGGAGGAAGCGGAGTCAGCCTCAAACATCTGTGAGGGGCCGCGCATGCGCTGGCGGGGTCGCCGATCTCGCCGCCACCGCCGGGCAGCGGGGGGGACCGCTCGTGAGCTGCTTTGAAGTCGAAGCCGGCGGAGCACCCGCCGTTGAGGGGTCGAGCTACGGTTTCGCGCGCTCGAGCTGGGCGAAGCGGGGGTCTTTGCGCAGGTCCCGCCACCACCAGTGCACGTCCCCGCCGTGCTGGAACGAGTGGCCCGGGTTTGCCGCGACGTAGCGCTTGAGGAGGTCGATCGCTTCCCCGGGCTCACCCAGGAGGGTTCGCGCGAACGCTTCGATCGCCGGCAACTCCTGCACGGGGTCGACCTCCCGACCCCCCCGGGCGGCGACGAGCACATGGCGGGCGCTGTCCGTGAGCCCCGCGCGAGCGAGCACCGCCCCCACGAGCATCTGGGCCTTATGATGCTCGGCCAGGCGCCGCGGCAGGGGCGTGGTGGAATCGATACGGGCGAGCGCCCGCCAAGCCTCTCCCGCATCGGCTGTGTCCAAGTCCGTGGTCGTCATGTACAGCCGGCATTCGGCGAAGCGATAGTCCTTCGCAAA
>DATLKW010000110.1:0-21541 GCA_035538175.1 Gemmatimonadales bacterium
TGGTACAGACAGCTCAACGTCGACACCATCTTCGCCACGGAGTAGGGATGCATGTACACCGGCTGGACCGCGACGAGGGGCGACAACGAGCGGGTGGCTTCGATGATTACTTGCGCGACGAGCCACGGATCGAGGAGCGAGTTGTCGGTGTAGACGAGGATCCCGTCGCACCCGCCCCCTTCGCTCCAGGCGGCCACCTGTCGTACCGATCGCAGGTAGTCGCCCGGTGCCTCGCCCCGATAGGGGGGACAAGTCGAGTACAGCGTGACTGCTAGGTCCCGGGTCGATAGGTCCATGAGGGTGCCTCCTCTACACGTTCTCCCCCCGAGAGATGTCGAATCCGCCACCCGAGCGGTGCCAAGCCCCCGCCCTCTCCCCGCCCCGCCAATCCCGCGCTCATGATGCCCGTGGCAGCGCCGTGCCGGCGGGCGCGGCGAGCCCCATGCCCCACGGCCCGTCGCCGTCGCCCCGGTTGAGGTGGAGGGCGCGCCCCGCCGGATCGAGCACCCCGATGCGCGCGCCGAGCTCGGGCGACAAGGCGAGCATCCACGACGTTGGGCCGCGCAAGAAGCCGTTCGCGACCAGCGCCCTTCGCCACGCCCAGTGGCTTTGATTGGTGATGATGAGATCGACGCCGCGCTCGGCGAGGTGGGCCGTGCTCAGCGCAATCACGGCCGTGGCGTCGTGGGCCGGAGCGCAACAGTCCACGATGGTGCCGACCCTCAGGTCGCCGAAGTGTTCGCTCGCCTCAAGCCGCACGTCCTGCACGACGGCCCAGCCTGCGGGCGTGCCGTCCCGCGAGACGCACAACCGCAGCATCCCGTCGTCGCGCGACGGGTAGGTGGCATTCAGCGCCGAGGCGTCCCGAACGCCGGCGAACGAGCATCCCGCGGCGCTCGCGGCCCAAATGGTGTCCGCCCAGGCGCCGAAGCGGCTCACCGGCTCCGCGCGCGCGGTTCGGTCCCGCCGGGTGAGCGCCCGGCGCGCCCCTTGCGCGAGCGTGAGGCCGAGCCACCCAAAGCCCGTAATGGCGGCGATGTCCAGAGCGCGTGCGACGACGGCCCGCTTGCGCATGTAGGACAGCCGGCGGAGGAAACGCACGGGGTGGAGCGCTCTGAAGTAGAAGGGCACCGGGGCGAGGCGCCACCTGAGCGCCCGGACCAGGCGAGCCGTCGGCGTGTGGGCGCCCCCCATGCCGATGAGGAAGAGCAGTGGCTCGAGCGCGTGCGCAGCACGTAGCAACTGCGTGGCGACCGGGGCGAAGGCGCGATCGACCGCACCTTCCGAGAGCGGCCAGTAGAAGCTCCCAACACGCTGGGGGATGCCACCGAGCGTCGCCGTTTGTCGCTTGAGCGCGCAAGCGCCGCGCACCGCGCCGTCGTCTACGAGTACGAAGTACTCTTGCCACACCGGGGCGTCCGCCGTTCGAGGCAGCCAATCAGGGACCGCGGTTTCCGGAAAGCGCCACGGCACTCCGGCCGCCGCAAGCCGCCCGTTGAACGCCCGGACGGCGGGCACGTACTCCGGGGTGAACGGCGTCACGCGCCCCCTCACAGCATCCTCGTCTGCTCAGGATCGGTCGGGGAGCAGAATCTGCTCCTCGACGCCTTCGGGGTCCTCGTTCCCTATCTCCTCGCTGTCCACCGTGTACGCGTACGAGTAGTAGCCGTAGGCCGCTCCCGGTCGGACGTCGTTGAGTACCGCCCCCAGCACGCGCAGCGGGAGCCCCTGCAGCATCTCGACCATTGGTTCGGCGACACTCAAGTCGGTCACGCGGCTGCGCAGCACCAGCACCACGCTCCCCGTGGCGGTCGCGAGCGCGTACGGGTCCACCCCGGCCGCGAGCGGCGCGCTATCCACCAGGATCACGTCGTAGGCGCCGCGCATCGCGGCGATGAGGCGCGGCAGGGCGGCGGAGGAGACGAGCTCCGGGCCCCGGTGCATGCGCGAGCCCGAGCCGAGGAAGCGCAGCTGCGGGTGGGCAGTGGTCTGAATCGCGGCGTCGGCGTCGCTCTGACCCGCGAGGATATCGGTGAGCCCGGGGCGACGCGCGCGCCGCACCGCGCGATGCAGCCCGCCCAGCCGCACGTCCCCGTCGATCAACAGCGTCCGATAGCCGAGGCCGGCGAACGCCCGCGCGAGGTTGGAGCTGACGAACGATTTGCCCTCACCGCGCCCCGGGCTCGTGATGGTGACGAGCACCGGGCCCGCTGCCCCGTAGGCATGTTGGACGTTGAGCCGGATGCTTCGCAACGCTTCCCATGCCCTCGCTTCGTCCCCGTCGTGCGCCCCCGCCTCGTGGCGCCCGGGCCGCTTCCCGTTGCGCTCGACGTGCGGTACCGCGCCGAGGATCGGCACGCCAATCGTGCGCATCACCTGATCCGCGTAGCGGACCTTGGAGTCGGCGCGATCGCGCACGACCGCGGCGGCGACCCCCGCGCCGAGACTGGTCACGAAGGCGACGACCATCAGGAGCGGTGCGGTATTGCTCGTAGGGCGCGTCGGAGGCACGGCCCGCTCGAGAATGCGCACGTCCGGCAGCGTACTCGCCTCGGCGAGCCGCGCCTCTTCGTAGCGGGCCTGCAGGTTCGAAAACAACTTCTCAGCGTTCGCCAAGTCGCGGGTGAGGCGCACCTCGGAGAGCGCCACGGGAGGAGCGCTTCGCAAATCGCCCGCGATCGAGTCGCGTCGCTCGGCGAGCGCGCGCTCGCGCGCGGCGAGCCCGGCCATGAGCGTGCGCCCGAGCGCCGGGACCACGCGGCGAGCGAGGGTATCGACCTGCGCCGCCGCGCGTCGCACGGGCGGGTGCGTGTCGGCGTAGCGAGACCGCAGGGCGCGAAGCTCCGCCTGTCGATCCGTGAGTTCCCGAAGAGCGGCGGTCAACTCGGAGGACCGCTGCACCGCGGCGATCATTGACAGCTGATCCACGGAAACGCCCGAGTCGGCGCCCTCCGCAAGCACCTGCGCAATCGCTTCGCGATCGTGCTGCAACGCGTCGATCGCCCCCTGGACTTCCGCGTAGCGCGCATAGGTCGGGTCCGCCGTGATCCGGCGGCCGTCGGGGCCTTGCGCCGGCCCTTCGGAGGGCCGCACGGCGTTCCGGACTCGAAAGTTCGTCAGCGCGCTCTCCGTCGCGCGCAGACTCGCCTGCGCCTGATCGAGCTGATCCTTGAGGATCGCGGTGAGTTCGGTGACGCGCTGGCGCTTCAGATCGGCGGCCGCCGTGACGAAGCGGTCGGCGACCGCGTTCACGACGTTCGTCACGTGCATCGGATCGGACCCCCGACGCGCGATTCGCACGAAGTTGCCCTCCGGCACGGCGCGGATCCGCAGCTCCTCCGCCAGCGCTTCGGCCGCCTCGGCCGTCGTCGTCACGGTGAAGTCCACCCGCGACCCCGGCTGCAGCGCACCGACGGGGGGCACCCACGCGAGTCCCGCAGCGGCGCCGACGGGCGCGCCCAGCGAGTCCTGCTCGATGACCGTCTCCTGGGCGACGTCGAGCAGTTGCACCTGCGTCCCCGCCGCGTCCACCACCAGTCGGTACCGGCCCGGCCGGGCGTCGCCCGACGCCGTGAGCGTGGCGAGTGCGGCGGTGTCCTGCGCCCCCTTGGGCTTGAGGTACAGGCGCTGCTGGCGCACAACGTCATCGAGGACGACGTGCGAGCGCAGCAAATCGAGCCACCCCGACGAGGTCCCGAGCAGCTCGCCCGTCTGGAGCGGCCCTTCATCCCGGCTGCGGGACGCAGGATCGGGAATCTCGATCCAGACCGTCGCGCGCGCCTCGTAGGCGGGCTTGAGAAAACGGGATCCCGCGATCCCAGCGAGCGTCCCGGCGACGGTGACGCCTACCACCAACCAGCGGAAGGTGCCGATCGCGAGGAGCACCCGCCGCCAGTCGTCGGGTGGCGCGGGGATGCGGCGCACGCGCGCCGCGGCAGGGACAGCCGCCCGCGTCGGGACAACGAACGTCGGCTCCACGGGGGACGGGGTCCCATTGCTCGGCATCACGCGTGTTCCAGTTCGGGGGAGAAGGGTGGGGGCGGCCCGATGGCCGCCACAAAGCCGAGTGCTGCAAGGGGGATACCGCAGGAGGGCCGACCCACCACCGGCGCAACGAGCCCTGCCACCTCGACATAGCGCATGTGGACGCCGCGGCGTCGAGCGCCGCGTGGAAAGTTGTCACACAACTGCGACAAGCTGTGAGTCGTTCCGGTCGCCGCCGCTGTGGCGTAGCGGCTTGACAGCCCTGTTACTGTTGCGTCACTTCATCGGCTCGTTGCACAGCCCTCCGGTAATCCACATCACAACTGGAGGGTGAGGGAAGCCGTCCGACGGGGGCGAACGCGATGCGTGGGGGTTCGGTTCACGACGACAACGGCGCGCTGCGCGGGGCCCGTCCTGCCGACGCTTCAGGTCTGAGCGATTTGCTTTCGATTTCTCCCGCCGTTCGCCAAAGCATCCGCATTCTGGTCATCGACGACGAGCGCGTCCTGCGCGAGAGCTGCGCGACCGTGCTCACGGCCGAAGGCTATCACGTCACCACGTCGGGGCGCGGGGGCGAGGCGCTCGAGCTGTTGAAGCGCCGCGCCTTCGACATCGTGCTCATCGACCTGTACATGGGCGAGGTCGCGGGCTCCGAGCTCCTGCGTACGGCGCTCGCAAGCCATCGTGAAACCATCGCGATCGTGATCACGGGGAAGCCGACCGTCGAGTCGAGCCTCGAGATGCTGCGCGCTGGCGCGTGGGACTATCTCCCCAAGCCCTTCACCGGCACGCAGCTCCAAATCCTCGTGGGCCGCGCGGCGCACACCGTGGTGGTAGCACGGGAGAGTCGGGCCGAGGAGCCCGCCGGGCGGGCGGGATCGAACGGAAACGGCGTCGCGGTGCTCGGGACCGCCCCCCGGTTCCGCGCGGCGATCGAACTGGCGCAGAAGGTGGCCGCGACCGACGCCTCGGTGTTCATCACCGGCGAGAGCGGCGCCGGCAAGGAGCTGATCGCCCAATTCATTCACACGAACAGCCGCCGCCGCAGCCGCCCGATCGTCGCGGTGAATTGCGCCGCCCTGCCCGAGCCGCTGCTCGAGTCGGAGATGTTTGGACACGTCCGCGGTGCCTTCACCGGCGCGGTCCGTGACAAGGCCGGACTCCTCGAGGCGGCGCACGGCGGCACCCTGTTCCTCGACGAGCTGATCGAGATGGCGACGCCGATTCAGGCGAAGCTGCTGCGCGTGATCCAGGACGGCGTCGTGCGGCGCGTGGGGAGCGAGACCACGGACGCGGTCGTGAACGTGCGGTTCATCGCCGCCACGAATCGCGACCCAGAGGAGGCCGTGCGCAGCGGTGCGCTGCGCAAGGATCTTTACTACCGCCTCCGCGTCGTGCCGATCTACGTCCCGCCGCTGCGGGAGCGGGCCGAGGACATCCCGCTCCTTGCCCAGCACTTCCTCGAATCCTGCTGGCGCGCCCATCGCGGTGCCGAAGCGCGGCTGCCCAAGTTCACCAAAGCGGCCCTGTGGGCGCTCGGCGCCTACAAGTGGCCGGGGAACGTCCGGGAGCTGCAGAACGTGATCGAGCACGCGGCCGTGCTGCTCGAGCCCGGCGCGAAGGTGCGACCGGAGGACATTCCCTTCATCGGCGACGCGCGCGAAGCTCCGGAACCCGAGGCCGCCGCCGATGGCGCGCTGAACGACGGCGGCTACTACGCCGCCCGGGAGCAGCTGCTCTCCAAGTTCGATCGGCGCTTCCTTAGCAAGGTCGTCATCCGCGCGGGCGGCAACTTGTCCAAGGCTGCGCGCCTCGCCCGAGTGGATCGCACCACGTTCTACCGCCTGCTCGAGCGCTACGGCTTGCAACGCGACTCTCTGACCAACGTGCCCGGCGAGTGAAGAGCGTCCGGGCTTCTCCCTTAGGGCTCGCCGAGGAGCCACCTCCCCCGATGGACGAGGACGCCTCGAGACGCCCGGCCGAACCACTCGCAGGGGTGCGCTCGCCCCTGGTCACGGACGCGACCCGGCGCGTGGCCCGCAAGCTGCGCGACACCGATGCCGACCCCGAGGTGACGGCCTCGTTGCTCGCCGCCATCGCCCTGTCGATGGACGGTCGGCGGCCCGACGTCGTGTCGACGCTGCTCCCCCGGCCGTCCCCACAACTTGGCCACCAGCTCGTAGACCTGTTGCGCGGCGAGCTGCTCGCGTCCTGGACCAATGACCCGTCCCGCGCGGCGGCCCCGGCGATCCTCGACGCCATCGCACGACTGGAAGCCGTGCGCCCCGTACTCGAGCGCAACGATGGACAGCAGCTCGCGACTGGGCTCGCCGGACCGGACGCGCTGGACCTCTTCGTCGAAATCGTCCACGACCTCCGCAGCCCGCTCGCCGCAGTGCTGTTCCTCGCCGACACGCTCCAGCGCGGGCAAAGCGGCGAGGTGAACCCGCTGCAGCACCGCCAGCTGGGGCTCATCTATAGCGCCGCCCTCGGGCTGAGCGGCCTGGTGAGCGACGCGCTCGATCTCGCCCGTGGCAGCGACGAGCTCGGCGAGGGCGAGCCGTCCCCGCTCTCGCTCGGGGAAGTCTTGAACTCGGTCGCCGACATCGCACGGCCCATGGCGGAGGACAAAGGCTTGCTCTTGCGGGTCATCCCGGCCCAGCCCGATTCCCGGCTCGGGCACCCCGTCGCCTTGAACCGCGTGCTCTTGAACCTCACCACGAACGCGCTCAAGTTCACCGAGCACGGCCACGTGGAGATCCGCTGCACGGCTCGGGGCACGTCGCGCCTCGAGTTCTCCGTCCGCGACACCGGCCCGGGTATCAATCCCGAGGCGCTCGAGCACTTGTACCAGCCGTTCCGGCCGGCCCGAGAACGCCAAGGCTACTGCTTCTCGGGCACGGGGCTCGGGCTCGCGATCACCCGGAAGCTCGTGATCGCGATGGGCGGCGAGCTCGAGTACGAAACGAGCGGCGTCGGCACGCGCTTCTTCTTCGAGCTCGACCTCCCACCCGCCTGACCGCGCGCGGCGCCCAAAGCGTCGCAGCGCTCACGCACACCTGTAACACCGGCGTGGCAACAGCCGAGCGTCGTGCGTCCCGCAGTGTCGTTAAGTGGTTGCAGACCAGCCGGTTCCCCGCCCTCGCGCGCTAGCATGTGACCTGCGTTCCGCTGCGCCACCAACGACCTACAGGGCGGCGAGCCCGGAGGGAGCAGTCATGCCGGTCGAAGCAGTCCTGGGGAGACGTAGCCAGTTCCTACCGTTCTCCCCGCCTGCCGTCGGGGAGGAGGAAATCGCCGAAGTCGTCGACACGTTGCGATCCGGCTGGATCACGACGGGTCCCAAAACGAAGCGCTTCGAGGCCGCGTTCGCGACCTACCTGGGCGCGCCCGAGGCCTTAGCGCTGAGCTCGTGCACCGCCGCCCTTCACACCGCGCTCGCGACCCTGGGAATCGGTCCCGGCGATGAGGTGATCACGACGCCGCTGACGTTCACGGCGACGGTAAATGTCATCGAGCACGTCGGGGCGCGCCCCGTGTTGGTGGATGTCGAGCCCGACACCCTGAACATCGATCCCCGGGCCGTCGAGGCCGCGCTCACGCCCCGCACGCGCGCGATCATCCCGGTGCACTACGCCGGCCACCCGGTCGACTTGGACGCCCTGAGCGCCCTCGCCACGAGCCGTGGCTGCACCATCGTCGAGGACGCCGCGCACGCTCTCCCCGCGCGCTACAAGGGGCGCCTCATCGGCGCGTCCGGAAACCCCGTCGCTTTCAGCTTCTACGCCACGAAGAACCTGACAACGGCGGAGGGCGGGATGCTGACGGCAGAGCCCGAGTTCCTGGCCCGGGCGCGCATCCTGAGCCTGCACGGCATGAGCCGCGACGCCTGGAAGCGCTACGACCAGCGCGGCAGCTGGTTCTACGAGGTGCTGCTCCCCGGCTTCAAGTACAACATGACCGACATCCAGGCGGCGCTGGGCCTGACGCAGCTGCGCAAACTCGAGCAGTTCCAACGGCGGCGCGGCGAAATCGTGCGCGAGTACCACCGCGCGTTCGGCGACGCGCCAGCCCTCGAGCTGCCGGTCACGCGCCCCGAGGTCGAACACGCCTGGCACCTCTACGTCGTGCGCCTCCGTCCCGAGGCCCTGACGATCGACCGCGAGCGCTTCCTGCAAGAGCTCGCCGCACGCAACATCGGGACGTCGGTCCACTTCATCCCGATCCACCTCCATCCTTACTACCGGCAGCGCTACGGCTTCGCGCCGACGAGCTTCCCGGTGGCGTTCGACAACTACCAGCGCATGCTCAGCCTCCCGCTACATCCGCGGCTGACCGACCGCGACGTGGGGGACGTCATCGAGGCGGTCCACGACGTGCTGCGGACCTTCCGAGCGTGAACGCGAAGCGCACGCTCGATGTGGTCCTGGCGGGTGCGGCGCTCGTCGCCGTCGCACCGCTCCTCGCCGTGGCCGCTGTCGGGATCCGGCTCGCCAGCCCCGGCCCGATCTTCTACCGGGCGCGGCGCGCTGGCCTGCACAACCGCCCCTTCACCATGTACAAGCTCCGGACGATGCACGTGGCCCAAGCCGTCTCGAGCGTGATCACGCCGCTCGGCGATCCCCGCGTGTTTCCCTTCGGGGCCTGGCTGCGGCGCGCGAAGCTGGACGAGCTGCCCCAGCTCTTCAACATCCTGCGCGGCGACATGTCGTTCGTCGGCCCGCGTCCCGAAGACCCGACGATGGTCGAGCGGTTCTACACGCCGCTCTACCACCAGAGCTTCGCCGTGCCCCCCGGCCTGACGAGCCCGGGGAGCCTGTACGCCTATACCCACGGCGAGGCCCGGCTCGATCCGCACGACCCCGAGCGGTCCTACGGCGAGGACCTGCTTCCTGTGAAGATCGCCTTGGACTTGGTGTACGTGCGCCACGCATCGATCAGCTACGACATCGCCCTGATGGCGCGGACCGCCTGGATGCTCGTGACGGCCCTCCTGGGCCGCGAGCGGTTCGCCCCGCCTCGAGAGCTCGTCGAGGCGCACCAGATCCTGCGCGGCCCTGCGCGCACCCCCGCGACAGCCTGATGATCCGCGTCAGCGAGCACCACGGCGCGCTTACGGCGATCCCCCTCCTCGACCGGCTGGGGGAGACGCTCGACACCGAGGGCGTGGTCTGCTGCCAGTGGAAGGGGCACTTCAAGCGCACCCGTTGGCAGAACGGCGCCGGGGACGTCGACCTCCTGGTGGATCCCGCGTGGGCGGAACGCTTGGACGGGGTGCTCGATCGCCTCGGGTTCAAGTTGGTGCGCCCCCCAACGGAGGCGCAGGTCCCGGGCACCGCCAGTTGGTTCGGCTACGACCGGCGTCAGGAAGCGCTGATGCACGTCCACGTCCACGCGCGCCTCACGCTCGGCAGCTACTGGACGACGTCGTACCGGCTGCCCATCGATCGCGCCGTGCTCGAGGCGACGCTCCCGCGTCTCCCGTTCGCCGTGCCCGCACCCGAGCTCGAATTCATCGTCTTCGTGCTGCGCATGGTGCAGCGCTACCAGCTGCGCGAGTTGATCGGGTCCGGGATCCCGCACTGGCTGCGCGAAGCCCAACCGGAGTTCGCCTACCTCGTCGCGCAGGTCGACCGGCGCGAGCTCGTCAACCGCCTCGCCCGCCTGTTGCCCACGGTCGATGCGGCGTTCTTCGACGCCTGCGCCCGGTCCTTACGGCCGGGCGCCTCGCGCTGGACGCGGCTCCGCGCCCGCCTCGGTCTGCATTGGCGCCTGCGCCCGCACGCGTACCGGCCCTCGGCCGGCTTGCTCGTACGCCGCGTCGGCCGCCGGCTGCATGCCCTGCCCCAACCTCGTCGCATGCAGGTTGCCCACGGGGGCACGGTCATAGCCCTGATCGGTGGCGACGGGGCCGGCAAGTCCACGTGTATAAAGGAACTCGCACGGTGGCTCGGCGCGCACTTTGACGTAATGACGGCCCACCTCGGGCGCCCGCCGCGCTCGCTGACGACGCTCGTCGTGGGCGGGCTCCTCAAGCTGAAGCGCGCCCTGCGCGGCGGCGCCGACGGTGGGACTCCGGGCACGCTCGAGCTGCTCCGCCTGGTCTGCACCGCCCGCGACCGCTACCTCCTGTTCGAGCGCGCCCGCCGCTTCGCCGAGGCTGGAGGGATCGCGCTGTGCGAGCGCTATCCCATCCCGCAAAACCGCCTGCTCGTTGGCCCCGAAATCGGGCGCCTGCTGGGCCACGGACGCGATACGCCGCTCGCCCGCCGGCTGATGCGTGTCGAGCAGTGGTACTACCGCCGCATCACGCCCCCTGACGTCGTCATCGTGCTCTTGCTGGACCCCGAGATCGCCGCGCGACGCAAGACCGACGAGCCACCCGACTACGTGCGCGCCCGCTCGCGCATCATCTGGGAGACTGACTGGAGTACCACGGGGGCCCACCTGGTGGACGCGGCACGCCCGCTTCCTGAGGTCCTGGCCGAGCTGAAGGAGCTCGTGTGGGCGCAGGTGTAAACGGCCGCCGGCGACCCCTGTTGGTCGAGGTCGTCGGGCCCGCGGGCGTGGGCAAGACGACGCTCACGGTCGACCTCGAGGCGCGAGGGAGGGCCGTGCGCGGCACCATGTGGCTCCTGCCCAAGACGCTCCTCGCCCAGAACACGATCCGTCAGGTGCCCCGGGCGCTCGCGTGGTACCGCGACACCGGTGCGCTCCTGTGGCAGGAGGTCAAGCACCTCGCGCGCTTGGACGCCTTGCATGCCTTCCTTCACCGTTCGCACTGGAACGGCACGCGCCTCGTGATTCTCGACGAGGGGCCCGTGTACGTCCTGAGCTGGTTGCAGGTGCAGGGGCATGAGTACTTCCGCAGCCGCCCCGATGCCTGGTGGCGTGCCGCCCTCGAGCGCTGGGCGCGGAGCCTCGACGCCGTCGTCGTGCTTGATGCCCCCGATAGCGTGCTGGCCTCCCGTATCCGTCGACGCGAGAAGCCGCACCTCATGAAGGATCGCAGCGCCACCGAGGTATCCGCCTTCCTGGAGGCGTATCGCGTGGCCTCCGAGCGCGTGCTCCAGTGCCTCGCGGCCGCGGGAGGCCCACCGGTGCTCCGGCTCGGCGTCGCGGACGGTCCGAAACGGCTGGGCGATCGGTTCCTTGCCGCCCTCGACCAAGGCGTCGATGCCCGCTGACACGGCATACGCACCGGCTCCCGCTGGGCCGGCGGAGGGAGCCCGACTCGAGCGGCCGGCGCTCACGCGCCGCGCATCGCTCAACGCCGTGCAGTCGCTGCTCGACTACACCGCGAAGCTCGTCGTCGGACTGGTCGTGACGCCCATCCTCGTCTCGGGCCTGGGTCGGTCGCTGTACGGCGTCTGGGAGATGCTCGGCCGGCTCATCGGCTACATCTCGGCCACCGACGCCCGCCCCATGGAGGCGCTACGGCTGGTCGTCGCCACACGTCAGGGCCTGGACGACCCAGCCGGACATCGACGCGCCGTCGGGAGCGCGCTCGTCGTGTGGCTCGCGTTCGTACCGATCGTGACCGCAGTTGGGGCCGTCCTGGTCGGGTTCGCACCCGTGGTGACGAAGGTGGCACCCGACCTCGCCCCAGTCGTGCGGCTCGCGGCGGCCCTCCTCGTGGCCGGGTTCCTGGTCGCGGGCCTCGCCGCGGTGCCGGAATCGGTGCTGCGTGGCATGAACCTGGGCTATAAGCGCATGGGCCTGCAGGCCGGACTGAGCCTCGCGGGCGGTGGACTGATGACGCTCGCCGTGCGCCGCGGCTTAGGACTCACCGGCGTGGCCGGCTCCCAGCTCGTCCTCGGCGCTCTCACCGGCGCCTGCTTCTGGCTGCTGGCCCGCCGCTATGTGCCGTGGTTCGGTGTGGCGCGGCCGAGCAGGCCAGAGGTGCGTGCCCTGCTCCGGATGAGCGGGTGGCTCGCCGGGGGCGAGCTGATCGCCAAGCTCTCGCTCGCGAGCGACGTGCTGATCCTGGGGGCCGTCGTGTCGTCCTCGGTCGTGACCACCTACGTGCTCACCGGCTACGCCGCCCGCCTCGCCCTCGGGCTCCACTTCCTCACCGTGGGGGCCGCGATGCCGGGCCTCGGTGGAGTGATCGGCGACGGACAGTTCGAGCGGGCGGCCCAACTGCGGCGCGAGCTGCTCGCACTCACCTGGCTGTTCGCCACCGCCGGTGGCGCGACCATACTCTTGTGGAATCGGTCCTTCATCAACCTGTGGGTCGGCCCGTCGCTGTACGCGGGGTTCTGGGTGAATCTGCTGACCGTCCTCGTGACCATTCAGACCGCGCTCGTCCGGAGCGATGCCTACGTGCTCGATGCCGCACTGCAGCCGCGCTCCCGCGTGGTCGTAAGCGCCGTCGCGGCGGTGCTGGTCTTGGGGATTGGGCTCGCTCTCGCGCCCGCACTGGGCATGACGGGCGTGTGTCTGGGCCTGCTGGCGGGCCGCGCGGCGCAGAGTGTCGCCTATCCCGCCCTCGTGAGCGCGTCGCTCGGCGGACGGCGCCGCCTGTCGCTCCAACCGCTCGTGCGCCCCCTGGCCGCGAGCGTGCTGATCCTCGGGGCCGCCGGGCTCGCGGGTGAGCGCGTGCTCGCGCCTGGCTGGATCGCCTGGGGAGCCCTCGTCGCGGCGAGCGCCGTGCTGCTCTTACCCGTGACTCTGCTCGCGGGACTCGGGGCCGCCGATAGGCGCCGCGTCCTCGCCCGCGCGCGCGAGATCTGGCGAGGGGTACGCCGTGGCTGAGATCCGCCCCCGCCCAACCTGGATCGTGCGGCTCGGCCTGTATGCGACGCTCGCCTCGATTCCGTTCGAGATCCCCCGCCGGATGACCCTCCCGGTGGAGGTGCCGACGCTCGCGGGCGCCCTGTTCATCGCCGCCGCGCTCCTCTACCCGCGACGCTCCTTCGGGCGCGTGCCACCCGCCGTGTGGTGGTTCCTTGCCTACCTCTGCGTGTTCGCGCTCGCGACGAGCCTCAACTTCCTGAACGACAAAGCCGAGGTCGTCCACGTCTTCCTGCTCGTCTTCCAAGGCGCGCTCGTCTTCTGGGCCGCCACAAACGTGCTCGAAGACGAGTCCGCGACCTCGGGCGCTCTGCTCACCTTTGCGGCCGCCTGTCTCCTGCGCGCGGTCCTGCCGATGCTCGGCGTCGGGCGGACGACCACCACCGTGTGGACCGGGGGCGAGCGGATCACGGCCTTCGGCCAGAACGAGAACAACGCCGCGATGTTTCTCGCAGGCGGGGTGATCGTCGCCTTGGGGCTGGGCTACGCCCGGGCACGCGCGCTCATCCGCCCGCGCCTCCTGGTCCTCCCGGTGGGCGCGCTGATTGCGTATGCCGCGGTCGAGACGGGGTCGCGCGGCGGCCTCGCCGCCCTCGTTACTGGCCTCGTGACGTTCGCCCTGTCGCGCGGCCGCACGACGTGGACGGGACTGCGCAACGGCGCCGCGGCGCTCGTCGGGGTCGCGCTCATCATCGCCGCAGCGTACGAGACGCCCATGATGCGGAACCGCCTCCGCGATACCGCCGAGTCGGGCGCGATGGCGGGGCGCGAAGACCTCTATCCCCTCGTCGGCCAGATGTTCGTTGAGAAGCCCATCATCGGTTGGGGCCCGATGAACAACCAGTACGAGCTGTCGCTGCGCGAGGGAAACCGGTTCCGCCCACGCCGCGATGTGCACAACCTGGTGTTCGAAACCCTGACCGCCACGGGTCTCCTCGGCGCCCTCGTCTTCTGCGGCGGCATCTGGTTGTGTGTCCGGGCCGCGTGGACGGCACGCGCCGGCCCCGAAGGGGTGTTGCCCCTCGCGCTGCTCAGCACGGTGCTCATGTCGAACATGAGCGGCAACTGGATGGCCTCGAAGCTTCTGTGGTTCGCGTTCGCCTACGCCATCGCGAGCGCGCGCCGCACGCCGGCGCCGGCGAGCGAGACGCTGGCCCCGGAACCCCAAGCGCGCGTGAGGCGGGCGTTTGTGTAACCACCCTGCCACAAGCGCGCCGACCACGGCCCAGCACCCGATGCGTAACTCGCAGACGGTGCACGGGTTGGCCACCGTGCGCCCACCGTACGCACTATGCACAGCGGACCCGCCGTGACGCCACCCGACCGCGTCGGCACCGCCTCCGCCGGTGCCGCTCGTCATGCCGACCGGAGAGCGATGGTCGCCTTCGTCTCGCCGCGCACCGGGGCGCCGCTCTTCGAAGAGGGCGACGCGCTCGTGTCCGCCGCCGGCGAGCGCATCCCGATCGTCCGCGGCATCCCGCGTTTCGTCGCCTCCGATGGCTACGCGGCGGCGTTCGGGTTGCAGTGGAATCAGCACGCCCTGACGCAGCTCGACAGTCGCACCGGGGCTCGACTCTCCGAGACGCGTCTCGAACGCTGCGCGGGCGGGCCGCTCGAACAGTTCGCGGGCCTGCGCGTCCTCGAGGCCGGGTGCGGCGCGGGTCGCTTCACCGAGCTCTTGGTGCGCGCCGGCGCGCTTGTGCACGCGGTCGACTTGAGCGTGGCGGTGGACGCCAACCGGCGGAACGTCGGCGCCGCCCGCAACTACGTCGTGGCCCAGGCGGACCTCCGCGGCCTCCCCTTCCCGACCCAAGCGTTCGACGTCGTCCTCTGCCTCGGCGTCCTGCAGCATACGCCGTCGCCCGAGGCGAGCATCGCGGCGCTGTGGCGGATGGTGGCGCCGGGAGGGCTCCTCGTGATCGACCACTATACCTATACGGTGTCGCGGTTCACCAAGCTCGGGCCGCTCGTCCGGATGGTCCTCAAGCGGATGCCCCCGGCACGCGCCAAGCGCGTGAGCGACGCCCTCGTCGATCTGTTCTTCCCGCTGCACTGGGCTGTGCGCAAGGTGCGCCCGCTGCAGATGCTCCTGAGCCGCGTCTCGCCGTGCCTCGCCTACTGTCACGTGTACCCGGAGCTCACGCGGGCACAGCACGAGGACTGGTGCCGCCTCGACACGTTCGACGAGCTCACCGACTACTACAAGCGCTTGCGGACCGCCGGTCAGCTCCGGCGCACGCTGACCGCGCTCGGCGCGGTCTCGATCGAGGCCGTGCGCCGCGGCAGCGTCGTCGAAGCGCGCGGTCGGAAACCGCGGGAGGCTCCATGTGCGGCATAGCCGGCCGGTTTGAGGGCACGGCGTTGTCGCCCGCCCCCGAATGGCGCGACCGCGCCGCCCGGCTCTTGGCGCACCGCGGCCCGGACGACGAGGGTCACTTCGCGGACCCACACTGCGAGCTCGTGCACCGCCGCCTCGCGCTCATCGACCTCTCTCCCACCGGACACCAACCGTTAGGGAACGAGGACGGCAGCGTCCTCGTCGTGTTCAACGGGGAGATCTACAACCACCGCGAGCTTCGGCTCGCGCTGCAACGCCGCGGGCACACCTTCCGGGGCACCTCGGACACCGAAGTCCTGGTCCACCTCTATGAGGACGAGGGCGACCGCTTCGTCGAGCGGCTCCGCGGGATGTTCGCCTTCGCGCTCTACGACCGCCGCCGCCGCCAGTTGCTCCTCGCCCGCGATCGCTATGGCGTGAAGCCGCTGTTCTACGCGCGGATCGGCTCCGAATGGGTATTCGCGAGCGAGATCAAGGCGATCGCCGCCCATCCGGGCTTCCGTCCGGCGCTCGACCGACAGGCGTGCTTCGACTACGTCGGACTCGGCTATGTGCCAGAGCCCGCCACGGGCTTCGCGAACGTGCGCGCGCTCGCGCCCGGCAGCACGCTCCGCCTCACTCCCGAAGGCACGCGCGACGCCACGTTCCACCGCGTCGTCGCCCAGCCCGATGCCGGACGCGAGCTCGAACGGGCCACGACCGACGTCGCCGAACGGCTGCTCCAGGCCGTCGACGGCCAGACGGTGGCCGACGTGCCCGTCGCCGCGCTCCTGAGCGGGGGGATCGATTCGTCCCTCGTCGTCGCGGCGCACCGCCGGTTAGGGCACCTCCCGATGACCTTCAACGTCCGGTTCCCCGACGCCTCGGACGATGAGACGGCGATGGCGAAGACGGTCGCGAGCCACTGCGGCACGCGGCATCACGTGATCGACGTGCGCGATCACGCCCTCTCCCCGGACGCCGTGCTCGAGCTCCTCCGGCACTTCGACCAGCCGTTCGCCGACACGAGTCTCATCCCGACTTATGAGATCTCGCGGGCGATCCGCGAGCAGGGGATCATCTGCACCCTCTCGGGCGACGGGGGCGATGAGGCGTTCGGCGGGTACCCGAGCTTCTGGCGGTTGAACCGCCTCGTGGGCCTGATGCGCCTCCCGCACTGGATGCGCCGCGTCGCCCGAGAGGCCGCGGCCCACTTCGCCGCGTGGACGCGGGACTTTGGCCGACAGGTTTCGAAAGCGGCGGCGCTCGCGGACTCGGGTCAGGGTACGCCGGCCGCGCTCCTCGCCGGTCTCGCCAACTACCTCTCGGAAGAGGAGAAAGCCGCCCTCATACCCTTGGCGGCGCGGGGAGGACTCGACCCCGTGTACCGGCTGTTCGAGAACGGCGACCCCGGCCACACGGCTGACGGCCTCGAGGGGCTGTCGCGCCGGCTCACCGAGAGCCTCTTCGCCGTGAGCCTGCCGTCGGACATGCTGCGCAAAGTGGACATGATGAGCATGCGGGCGAGCATTGAGGTCCGAGTGCCGCTGCTCGACGAGGAACTGGTGGGGCTCGGGCTCGGGCTCCCCCACCGGCTCAAGACGGATGGGCGGATCGGCAAGCGTTTGCTCCGCACGCTGGCGTCGCGCTGGCTGCCGCGCGAGGTGGCTGCGCATCCTAAGCACGGCTTCCAGATCCCGCTCGACCGCATGGTGCCGCCCGGCTTCCACACGGCGCTCGGCGACCTGCTGGTCGCGCCCACGGCGCGCACGCGCGGGGTCCTCGATGCCGTGACCATCGAGGGATGGGTCGACGCGTTCCGGCGCCGCGCCTCGGGAGGCACCGTGAGCCGGGGCGGTCTCCACCATCGGATCCTCACAGCGCTCGGCCTCGAGGTGTGGCTGCGCACGTACGGGCTGGCCTGGTGAGCGCGTCCAACCACCGCCCCCTCGTCTCGATCGTGCTCCCGTGTCGTAACGAGGAGCGCTACATCGGGGCGTGCCTCAACTCGATCCTCGCGACCGGGTATCCGCTCGATCGCGTGGAGCTGCTGGTGGTGGACGGCATGAGCGAGGACCGCACGCGCGACATCGTGGCCGATTACGCCCGCCGCAACGGTGTGATCCGCGTGCTCGAGAACCGCCGACGGATCACGCCGGCCGCCCTGAACACCGGCATCCGCGCCGCCGCGGGCGAAATCATCATGCGGATGGACGCGCACGCGGTCTACCCGCGCGAGTACATCCCGCGCCTGGTCGAGGCCCTTCAGGCGAGCGACGCCGACAACGTCGGCGGCCTCCTCGTGACCCTCCCCGCCGATGACACCACCGTCGCCCAGGCGATCGCGGTGGGGCTCGCCCACCCCTTCGGGGTCGGCAACGCCTACTTCCGCATCGGCGTCGGCACGCAGCGGTGGGTAGACAGCGCGCCCTTCGGATGCTTCCGCCGCGAAGTGTTCGACCGCATCGGGGTGTTCGACGAGGACTTGATTCGAAACCAGGACGACGAGTTCAACCTGCGGCTCATCAAGCATGGCGGCCGCATCCTCCTCCTCCCCGACGTCGTCTCCTACTACTTCGCGCGGCGCTCCCTCTCGGACGTCGCGCGGATGTACTACCAGTACGGCTACTTCAAGCCGCTCGTCGCGAAGAAGCTCGAGGGCGTGATGACGCTGCGCCAGCTCGTGCCCGGCCTCTTCGTTCTCGCGCTCTTGGGTACCGCCGTGCTGGCCCCGTGGCTCCGGGTGTTGCGCCCCGTCACCGCCGCCATCGCGGGGACCTACCTCGCGGCGGTGCTCGGGTGCGTCATCGCCGCCGTGCGCCGTCACGGCTGGCGTTGCGCGCTCGCCCTCGCCGCCGTCTTCCCCACCGTGCACTTCAGCTACGGCGTGGGCTCGCTGCGCGGCGTCCTCGACCACGTCCTGGGGGGGCGGCGGGAGCGCGGCGACTCCACCATGCTCCCGCTCTCGCGATGACGCCCGCCCCCCTGCTCCGCCTGAGGGCCCGCGCCTCCGCCACCCGCCCCGCGCTCGTGACGTTCGGCTACCACGACGTCACCGACGACCCGTCGGACTCGGGCTTTCAACGCCCGGCCGCTATGCGCTACAAGCTCGCGCGGGCCACGTTCGCGTGGCATCTCAACGCCATCGGCGCCGTCGGGGCTCCGCGCGTGGTCGGCGACCTCGATCTGGCCGCGCCCGGGCACCACCACCTCCTCACCTTCGACGATGGGGGCCACGGCGCGCTCGCGACCGCGGACGAGCTGTCGCGTCGCGGGTGGCGAGGACACTTCTTCCTCGTGACGCGGCTGATCGGGAGCCCCCGGTTTCTCAGCGTATCCGAGGTGCGCGCGCTGCGGAGCGCGGGACACGTGATCGGCAGTCACTCGCACACCCACCCCGACATCTTTCGCGACCAGCCGCGGGAACGCATGGACGAGGAGTGGCGGGTGAGCGGGGACATCCTCGCACAAGTGTTGGGGGAGCCCTGTGTCGCTGCGTCGGTCCCCGGGGGCGACATCTCCCGGGCCACCCTCGCCTCGAGCGCCAGCGCGGGGTTCCGCTACCTGTTCACCTCCGAGCCGTGGCTCTCGCCGCGGCGCGTGGGGGGGTGCTGGGTGCTCGGCCGGGTGTGTCCGACCCGCGCGACGACGCCCGAGGAAGTGGCGGCCCTCGCCCGCGGCGAGGGTTGGCGCCGCGCGCTCCTCGTGCGCCGGCTGAAGGGCCTCGCGCGCCGCACCCTCCCCGCGCTCTACCGCTACTACGTGCGCGTGGGCACCCGCGAGTTCGGTGGTGCGGCCCAATGATCACCGTCCGGCACGCCACGGCGCTCGAGACGCGAGCCTGGGACGAGCTCGTCGCCCGGTTCCCGCATGCCCGCATCGTGCACACACAGGCGTGGCTCGATTGGCTCGAGGCCTCGGGCTGCGGCACGCCGCTCCGGCTCGTGGCCGAAGTAGACGGCGCGGTGGTCGGCGCCTGTCCCGGTCTCCTGACGCGGCTGGGACCGCTCCGTCTGTTCGGCTCGCCACTCCCGGGATGGCAGACCCCGAGCATGGGTCCCGTGTTCGATCCGGGGCGCGTCGCGACCGAGCCGCTGGTCGCCGCGCTCGTGAGCTTCCTCGAGCGTCGGCACGGCGTGCACCACGTGGAACTGCTGAGCGGCACGCTCGACGCTCCAGCGATGCAGCGGCTCGGGTTCCGCGGGGAGCCGATCCCGACCTATCGGGCGCGGCTCTATCCAGGCGACACCACCCGCGCCCTGAAGGCGCTCAAGGAGAGCGCCCGTCGCAACATCCGCCGCGCGACGAAGCTCGGGCTCGTCGCCCGCTTCGAAGAGAACGAGGCGGTCGTGCCCGAGCACTACGCCCAGCTCCGCGAGGTCTTCGTGCGGGGCGGCAACACCGTCTCGTTCGCCGAGGACCGGGCACGGCTGTTCTTCCGCCACCTGGGGGCGGCGGGGCGGCTGCTCGCGGCCTCTGTGTACCTGCCGGACGGCACCAACATCGCGACAGGGCTCTTCACCGTGGACGGCGCCGAGCTCCTCCTATGGTCGTGGGCACACCGCACGGCGCATCGCTGGTTCCGGCCCACCGAGCTGCTCACGTGGACGGTCATGGAGCGCGCGATGGCGGCGGGGTGCGAAACGTTCGACTTGATGGGACTCGGCGACTTC
Organism: Gemmatimonadales bacterium; assembly: GCA_035538175.1. GTDB lineage: Bacteria > Gemmatimonadota > Gemmatimonadetes > Gemmatimonadales > GWC2-71-9 > AG41. The sequence continues at coordinate 19,771 of DATLKW010000110.1, forward strand.
AAGATGAAGTTCGGGGCCGAGCTCGATACCTCGAAGCAACGATGGGTCCGCAGCCGCTATCGCTGGCTCACGCGGGCCCGGGATTTCGCCGAGCGCGGCTATCGCTGGCAGCAGAGCGTCCGCGGGCGGCTCGCGCGGCTGCGGATGTTCGGCTGGCGCCGTCCGGGCCCGGACGGGAACGGGGATGCGCGCGATGGCGACCACGCAAGCGAGCCGATGCGGGCCGTCCCGACGGGAGGCGCACCATGCGCGTCCTGATGGTGACAACCGAGTGGCCGCGGGTCGCGTTCGGCACGGCCCAGTTCGTGGCGCGCCAGGCAGCCTTCCTGCAAGCGGCAGGGATCGACGTCCACGTGTATCCGTTCCTCGGGGAGCGCAACCCGCTGAATTACGCGTCCGCCTGGCTCGAGGTGCGGCGATTGATCCGACGGGGCGGCTTCGACTTGGTCCACGCGCAGTTCGGCCAAAGCGCCCTGCTCGCCTTCCCCAAGCGCCTCCCGCTCGTGGTCACGTTCCGGGGCGACGACCTCCAGGGGATCCTGGGTGACGAGGACGGCCGACTCACCCTCTCCGGCCGCCTCTTGCAACGCTTCTGCCGCTGGGTCGCACACCGCGCCGACGCCGTGATCGTCGTGTCGGCCCACATGCGGCGCTACCTCCGCAATGGACGGCGCGTCCACGAGAATGGGAGGCCGGTCCACGTCGTGCCGTCGGGGATCGACTTCGAGCTGTTCCGCCCGCTGCCGCAAGCCGCCGCCCGGGCGCGCTTGAGCCTCCCGCAGGACGAGCGGATCGTGTTGTTCGTGGGCAACCCGAATCTCGCCCGCAAGCGCTTCTCCCTCGCGCAAGCGGCTGTCACCCGGCTCCAGGAGACGCTGCCCACCCGGCTCGTCGTCGCGTGGTTGGTGTCGCACACGGAGATCCCATACTATCTCGCGGCCGCGGATGTGCTCGTCTTCACCTCCGTGCAGGAAGGCTCGCCCAACGCCGTCAAGGAAGCCCTCGCCTGCGATCTCCCCGTCGTCTCCGTTCCCGTCGGGGACGTCGCGGAGCGGCTCCAGGGCGTCGCTGGGTGCGAGGTGTGTCCTGACGACCGCCCCGAGACGGTCGCGGCGGCGCTCGAGCGCGTGCTGGCGCGCGGCGGCCGCGTCGCCGGCCGGGCCGCCGTCAGTCACTTGGACGAGCACCTGATCACTGAGCAGGTCATCGCCATCTACCGGGCGGCCATAACCGGCCGGGCCCAAGCATGAAAATCGCGTTCCTGACCCAGTACTATCCGCCGGAGATCGGCGCGTCGCAGGCCCGCCTTTCGGGCCTGGCGGCCGCGCTGCAGCGGCGGGGCCACGCGGTCACGGTCCTCACGGCGAAGCCGAATTACCCCGGCGGACGCACCCATGCCGGATACCCCGGCCTCGTGCACCGCGAAATGCGCGACGGCGTGCCCGTGCTCCGCACCTTCATCTATCCGACGCAAAAAGCAGACTTCCTGCGTCGCACGTTCAGCTACTGCTCGTTCGTCTTGGCCTCGGCAGTCGTAGGCACGTTCTGCCTCGAGCGGCCCGACTACCTGATCGTCGAAAGTCCGCCCTTACTGTTGGGGCTGGCCGGGATTTGGCTGAGCTGGGTGAAGCGCTGCCCCATGATCTTTAACGTGTCGGACTTGTGGCCCGAGAGCGCCGTCCGTCTCGGCGTGTTGCGAGCGGGGAGCGTGTCGCACCGCCTGAGCACCTGGCCCGAGCGCTTCTGCTACCGGCGGGCGGTGCTGGTGACG
>DATLKW010000111.1:0-4990 GCA_035538175.1 Gemmatimonadales bacterium
GTTCGGCAGCCGGAAGGGCGTAGTGGAGCTCGGCTGGCCGCCCCAGGCGGTCCCGGCGCTATACACCGCCGCGAGCTGGTAGGGATCGGTGTCGTTGCCCGTGCGCGACCAGCTGGCGCGTACCTTGCCGTACGTCAGCACATCGCTCTGGATCCTGAGCACGTCGGTGAAGACGAAGGCGGCGCCGACGGAGGGATAGAAGAACGAATTGGCACCCTTCGGCAGGGTCGACGACCAGTCATTGCGGCCGGTCACGTCCACGTTCAGCCAATTCTTGTAGTTGAAGCTGGCCGAGCCGAGGAGCGAGTTGACCTTCTTCTTCTGTTGAGTCTGGGCGACACTCGGCAGGCCCGCCGAGTTCGACAGTGTGTACACGGCGGGGATCACGAGCTGGTTGACGTCGGCCGTGCTGGAGTTGAAGTCGTTCACGCGGGCACTCGCACCCGCGTTGACGGTGACGCTCAGGTCTGGGAACAGCGGACGATTCGCGGTGGCGAGGACGTCGCTGTTGGTCTCACTACGAGTCTCGCCCACGTCGTTGAATCCACCCAGCGGATACGGTGAAATGTCGTTCACGGGGTAGTTGGCCCGGAACCGGTTCTGGTACCAGTCGCGACCGGTGCGACCGGTCACGTTCAACCAGTTGTTAAACCGGTACGTGACGGACACGTGGCCGATGCCACGGTTGCGCGCGAAGTCGGTGGTCTTGACGCCCGCCATCCAGTACGGGCTCGGGTGATAGCTGTAATTCCAGCTGTACGGGATGGCTGCGTCGGTCCGGAGGTTCGGATTACCGATGAGAATCTGCTTCGTGAGCGGATCGCTCGGATTGCGGTACAGGTTGTCCTTGAGGATCCTGGTGTCCACCTGCCGGCCGAACCAAATGAAGCCCTGCATCGGGTCGATTTCCTCGTACGCCTGCGCCGGCTGATTCGTCAGGGCGTCGTTGACGTAGTTGATCGATGCCTCAGCGCTCCACCGGTCCGACATCTGGGCTCCGCCCGCGAGCGCTACGTCGGTGCGCGTATTGGTGTTGTTGGGGTACATGCCGCTCTCGCCGATACGGCCGACGGACAGCCGCACGTTGCTGCGATCGCTACTCTTGGCCACGGCGACGTTCAGGTTGACTTGCGCCCCCGTGTTCCAGAAGTCGCGCACGTTGTTGGGATGCGCAGCCCACGGCCCCACGCCGAAAAACTGATGGCACGGCTTGGACGTGTCGTAGTTCGAGACGCCGAACGGAGTGCCCGTGACCATCACACACCCGGTGGTGCGGCCGTCGAGCTTGGGGCCCCAGCTCTCATCGGCACCGTCGTTTTTCCCGCCGAAGTTACCGTCGACGAAATCGAACTCGCCGTAGAAGCCCTGGCCGTACTGGTTCTGGTAGTCCGGCAGTCGCAGCGGCGACTCGAACGTCGAGCCGAAGGTGGCCGTGACTCCGAAGCCGCCGCCCGGCGCGTCCTTGCCGCTCTTCGTCGTGATGAGGATCGCGCCGTTCGCCGCACGAGAGCCGTACAGCGCTGCCGCGTTCGGACCCTTCAGTACCGTCACCAATTCGACGTTGTTGGGGTCAATGTCGGCCGCCCCATTGCCGACGTCGTAGCCTCCCATCGACGTGCCCGAGCCTGGCCCGTAGCCGACGTTCGTCGCCGCCGAGTTGTCGATCGGTATGCCGTCCACGACGACGAGCGGCTGATTCTGGCCCAGGATCGAGCTGGCGCCGCGCGAGATGACGCGTGCGGAGCCGAACGGGTTGGTTGAGCTCGTCACTTGGAGGCCGGCCACGTTCCCCTGCAGCGCGGACAGCACGTTGGTGGTCGGGACGGCGTTAATTTGGTTCGGCGAGACCGTCTGTGCGGCGTAAGAGAGCGTGCGCTGCTCGCGCTCGATGCCGAGCGCCGTCGTCACCACCGCCTCCAGCTCCACGGCCTGGGCGTGCATCGCGACGTCGACGACCGGTCCGACTCCCCGCGTTTCGACCCGGTAGCCGATCCGTCGATAGGCGAGGCTGTCGCGCCCCGCCGGAACGTCGATGGCGTAACGGCCGCTGGCGTCCGTGACGGTACCGATCGTCGTACCGAGGACGCTCACTCGGACGTCGTGCAGCGGCCTTCCCGTGCCGGAATCCTGAACCTGACCGGTCACATGGGTGGGCTCCTGAGCGGCAGCGCGCCGTGGAAACGGCGACGCGAGCGTTACGGCGAGGAGTGTGGTGATGACATGACGTAGCTGTTGCATGTCGCCTCCCTGCGGCTGATGGAGAGGGGACGCAGCGCGTCGACGCGCCGCGGAGCCCAAGACGCACGTCGTGCACTGGGGGTGACGGCCACGGCCTTGGTGAGGGGACGTGACGGCACGTAGACTCCGAGGGTTGTTGAACCTGCAAGGCGGGCGCGAGCTGACGGCCGCGCTCAAGTTCCATATATCGCCCGTCCCGCTTCGTCGCTAGGTCCGGATATCCCTATCCTGTTTCGTCGCTAGGGTCTGGATGTTTCATTATGAGACGTCGAACTCCTTTGCCCATCGCATCCACGGTCGGCTCACCCCGTGCTGGCCGCTACATTGGAAACCGATGCCAGAGGTCACGCCCACCGCGCTCTTCCCCCTGACCAGCCTCTCCGAGGAGGAAGAGCTCTTTCGGCACACGGTACGCGCCTTCGCCGAGCGCGAGGTCCGCCCCCGCGTCGCAAGCATGGAGGCGAGCGCGGCCATCGATCGTGCGCTGCTCACCAAGTGCTTCGACCTCGGGGTGATGGGCGTCGAGACCCCGGAGGCCCTCGGCGGCGCCGGCGGCAATCTCATGATGACGGTGCTCGCAGTGGAGGAGCTGTCGGCGGTGGACGCATCGGTGGCCATCTTCGTCGACGTCCAAAACACCCTCGTCAACGCCCTGCTGCTCAAATGGGCGAGCCCTGGGCTGCAGCATCGCTACCTCCCACGCCTGGCGACCGACCTCCTCGGGGCATACGCCTTGTCGGAGCCGGAATCGGGCTCCGACGCCTTCGGCCTCCAGACCCGGGCCGAGCGGTCTGGAGAAAAATGGGTGCTCGAGGGCCGCAAGCTGTGGATCACCAATGGCGCCGAGGCGGGCCTGTTCGTGATCTTCGCCAATACGGATTTCACGAAGGGGTACAAGGGGATCACGGCGTTCGTCGTGGAGCGCGATTGCAAGGGATTCACGGTCGGCAAGAAGGAGGATAAGCTCGGCATTCGGGCATCGAGCACCTGTGAGCTGATCCTCGACGGCTGCGAGGTCCCGGGGGCGAACGTTGTGGGGGACATCGGGGTCGGCTACAAGGTGGCGATTGAGACGCTCAACACCGGTCGCATCGGGATCGGGGCCCAGATGATCGGCATCGGGCGCGGCGCACTGAGCGCCGCCCTGCGCTACGTCAAAGAGCGCAAGCAGTTCGGCAAGCCGGTCGCGGACTTCCAGGGGGTCCAGTTTCAGCTCGCCCAGGCGGCGACCGAGCTCGAGGCGGCCCGCCTCATGGTGTACAATGCGGCGCGCCTCGAGGACGCCGGAGAGCCCTATACCAAGCAGGCGGCGATGGCGAAGCTCTTCTCCTCGCAGGTCGCCGAGCGGGTCACGTCCCTCGCGGTGGAGTTGTTTGGCGGCTACGGGTACACCAAGGAGTATCCCGTCGAGAAGCTGTATCGCGACGCGAAGATCGGGGCGATTTACGAAGGCACGAGCAATATGCAGCTGAACACGATCGCGAAGCAGATCTTGAAATGACGAGCACACGGGGACCCCGGACCACGGCGCTTCATACCGCGCGCCGCACGCAGTCCTTTACGGAGTCGGTGATCCGCGGCATGACGCGGCTCGCGAGCGAGCACGACGCGATCAACTTGGCGCAAGGGTTCCCGAACTTTTCCGCGCCCCCCGTCTTGAAGGAGGCGGCCGCCCGCGCGATTCGCGACGACCTGAACCAATACGCCATCACCTGGGGCGCGAAGCGGCTGCGCGACGCCCTCACTCGCAAGTACGCCGAGTGGTACGGGCTCGCCGTCAACCCGGAGACCGAGCTCACCGTTACGTGCGGCGCGACGGAGGCGATGGCGGCCGCGCTGCTCGCGATCGTCGATCCCGGAGACGAGGTGATCGTGTTCGAGCCGTTTTACGAGAACTACGGCCCGGACGCGATCCTGTGCGGCGCGAAGCCCATCTACGTGCCGATGGCGGCGGATGCCGAGCTCGACTTGGACCGCCTGGCCGCGGCGTTTTCCGCACGCACACGCGCGATCGTCGTGTGCACGCCCAACAACCCGACCGGCCGGGTGCTGACGCGGCGCGAGCTCGAGCGGATCGCGGCGCTGTGTCGGCGTTACGACGCCTACGCCGTGACGGACGAGATCTACGAACACATCTACTACGAGGGCGAGCACATTCCGCTCGCGACGCTCGACGGCATGCGCGAGCGGACGATCACGATCAGCGGGGCCTCGAAGACGTTCAGCGTGACGGGGTGGCGCATCGGCACGATCGTCGCGCCCCCCGAGACGACGGATGCCATTCGCAAGGTGCACGACTTCCTGACCGTCGGCGCCCCGGCGCCCTTGCAAGAGGCGATCGCCGTGGGGCTGGAGACGCTCGGGCGCGACTACTACGCGACCCTCGCTCGCGAGTACCGGGCGCGCCGCGATCTCTTGTGTGCGGCGTTGCGGGACGCCGGGTTCCGCTGCACGCCTCCCCAGGGCGCGTACTACGTCTTGGCCGACTTTTCTTCTATCGTCGACCTTCCCGACGACGAGTTCTCGCTCTGGCTGACCAAGGAGATCGGCGTCGCCCCCGTGCCGGGGTCGAGTTTTTTCAGTCGCCCCGAGCTGGGGCGACGGCTGGTGCGCTTCGCCTTCTGCAAGACGGAGGATCTCCTGCAGGACGCCGCGCGGCGCCTCGCGCGCGTCAGCCGCCCTCGTCCGCTACGGGCGTAACACAGCGCGCCACTGGCGGCGCGGAGTGACGCGGCCGGGCGCCCAGCTCCCC
>DATLKW010000112.1:0-4400 GCA_035538175.1 Gemmatimonadales bacterium
AAGGAGCCCGCCGACTTCGAGCAGGCGGAGACGAAGGCCCATGCCCCGCGGCTCGCTTCGCTCGCGGAGCTCGAAATGGGGCTCGCGACGAAGCGGCTCGAGTACCACTCGCCGGTGCAGTGGGCAGGCGAGTCCACCGGCTGGGTGTACACGACGGCCGGCCGCGTCATTTTCCACTCGATTCTCCCCGAGAACCTGCGGCACCAGGGGTTCCGCAACCACGTGATGCGCAAGCGCGACCTGTCGGAGCTCGTGTTCGAGAGCTATCGGCAGGCCGGGTTGGCGAGCACCGTGCAGTTCCTCGACCACCTGAAGGAGTTCGGGTTCCGCTACGCCACCATGGGGGGCGTCTCGATCGGCGTCGAGGACTTGGAGATCCCGGTCGAGAAGGCGAATCTGCTGCACGACGCCGAAGGCCGGGTCGAGCGGTTCCAGCGCGCCTACGCCACCGGCCAGATCACCTTCGGCGAGCGCTACAACAAGGTGATCGACGCTTGGACCCACGCGAACAACGACATCGCGGACGCCATGGTGAAGACCATGCAGCGGTCCAAGGGCGGCTTCAACCCGGTGTTCATGATGTTCGATTCCGGCAGCCGCGGCTCGCGCGATCAGATTCGCCAGCTCGCCGGGATGCGCGGCCTGATGGCGAAGCCGCAGAAGAAGCTCACCGGCGGCATCGGGGAGATCATCGAGAGCCCCATCAAATCCAACTTCCGTGAAGGGCTCTCGGTGCTCGAGTACTTCATCTCGACCCACGGTGCGCGCAAGGGCCTCGCGGACACCGCGCTGAAAACGGCCGACGCGGGCTACCTCACCCGTCGCCTGGTCGACGTGGCCCAGGACGTCACGATCACCGAAGAAGACTGCGGCACGATCCTCGGCCTCGAGATGTCGGCCCTCAAAGAGGGGGAGGACATCATCGAGCCCTTGCGCGAGCGTATCGTCGGCTGCGTCGCGCTGGACGAAGTGGTGGACGCGCACGAACTCGACGAAGACGAGCGTCCGAAGGTCCTCGTTGAGGCCGGCAAGCTGATTGACGAGGAGACCTCCCAGGCGATCGAGGACGCGGGGATCGAGACGGTGCGGATCCGCTCCGTGCTCACCTGCGAGGCGAAGCGCGGGGTGTGCCGGATGTGCTACGGTCGCAACCTCGCGACCATGGACATGGTGGACCTGGGCGAGGCGGTCGGGATCCTCGCGGCGCAGTCGATCGGCGAGCCCGGCACCCAGCTCACGCTGCGAACCTTCCACATCGGCGGCACGGCGGCCCGCATCGCCGAGCAGACGGTGCGCAAGACGAAAGTCGAAGGCGTGATCGAATTCGGCGACCGGCTCACGTTCGTCGAGACGCCGGAGAAGCAGAAGGTGGTGACGAGCTACGAGGGCGAGCTCGTCCTCAAGGCCCAGGCGCACGGTGAGGCCGGCGGCGGGGCGGGGAAGCTCGCCGTCCACTCGCGCTTCCACGTGCCGCTCGGCGCCACGTTGATGGTCCAAACCGGGGCGAAGGTCACCAAGGACTCGGTGCTGTTCACCTGGGACCCCTACACCAACCCGATCATGACGGACGTCGGAGGGGTGGTCCGCTTCGTCGACATCGTCGAGGATGAGACGGTGCGCGAGGAGCTGGACGAACTCACCGGCCGGCGCCAGCGCGTGATCATCGAGGACCGGGACAAGAAGCTGCACCCGCACATCGAGATCATCCAAAAGAAGGGGGAGAAGGAGAAGCGGCTGCGCGACTTCGTCATTCCCGAAGGGGCGCAGCTAGCGGTGGACGACGGGCGGGAGGTGTACGCAGGCCAAGTGCTCGCCAAGGTGTCACGTGAGGCGTACAAGACGCGCGACATCACGGGCGGCCTCCCGCGCGTGGCCGAGCTGTTTGAAGCCCGGCGGCCCAAGGACCCCGCCACCATCTCCGAGATCGACGGCACGGTGCGCTTCGGCGAGATCAAGCGCGGCAAGCGCGAGATCTACGTCCACCCCGAGGACGGCGAGCCGCAGCTGTACGAGGTGCCGGCCGGCAAACACCTGCGCGTGCACGAGGGTGACCGCGTCCGCGCTGGCGACCGTCTCACGGAAGGGCCCGTCAACCCGCACGACATCCTGCGGATCAAAGGGCCGCGGGCGGTGCAGGAATACCTGCTGAACGAAGTGCAGGAGGTGTATCGGCTCCAGGGCGTCAAGATCAACGACAAGCACATCGGGATCATCGTGCGACAGATGCTCCAGAAGGTGCGGGTCGTGGATCCGGGCGACACTGAGTTCCTCGAGGGCGAGAACGTCGACAAGCTCACCTTCCGCGAGATTAACGAGCGGGCGCAGAAGAAGACGGGGAAGCCGGCGACGTCGGAACCCCTGCTCCTCGGGATCACCAAGGCGAGCCTCACGACGCAGTCCTTTATCTCGGCGGCGTCGTTCCAGGAGACCACCCGCGTGCTCACCGACGCGGCCATCCGGGGGGCGCGCGACGATCTCCTAGGCTTGAAGGAGAACATCATCATCGGGCATCTCATTCCCGCGGGCACGGGGATCTACCGCTACCACGAGATCGAGATCGAGCCGCCCGAGGGGTTCCAGCCACCGCCCCCGCCGGCCGAGCCCGCGCCCGGCGCCGTGCCGAGTCCCTTCCCGGAGGAAGTGGAGGCGGACTGACGTCGCGGCACGTGACGAGTGCGGCCGACCGGCCACGGCGCCCGGGGGAGACCCCGGGCGCCGTCGTGTCCGTGGACGCACCGCGGGATCGCCGCGGCGGGCGCGCGTGGGCGATCTTGACAACGTTCGCTCCACGGCACTATTAGGTCGCTCGGTGTCATTCCTGGCGTGTCGGACCGGCATGGCCCCCGTGCCGCCGGCACGGCCGACCGCGCGGGCGCGACGGCCCGCCGCGACGGGTTCCGTGCGAGCGCGGCGAACTCCCGTTCCTCGAGCGTCACGGGCACACTCAGGCGAGCCATGCGCTGGATAGCCGTGTTGGCGGGCGTGGGCTGCGCGCTGGGGGCGCAGCGAGGCGTGGGCCAGGGCACCGGCGGTCGGGTCAGCGGTCGCATCACCATGCTCGAAAAGAAGAACAAGCCTTCGCGCGATCTCGGCGCGGCGGTCGTCGTCCTCGACGGCGGCGCACCCCCCGCCCCACCCGTCACGGTCGACATCGCCATCAACGACAAGGAGTTCGCCCCGCGCGTGGTAGTCGTGCCCGTGGGCTCGACGGTGCGCTTTCCCAATCACGATCCCTTCGACCACAACGTGTTTTCGGCGACCGACCCGAACAGCTTCGACCTCGGCCAATACGGCCGGGGGGAGAGCCGACAGCGGGTGTTCGGGCGGGCGGGCCTCGTCCGGGTCTTCTGCAACGTCCACCCCCACATGGTGGCCTTCGTGCAGGTCCTCGCGAGCCCCTACTACGCGCAGCCGGCCGCAGACGGCACCTTCCGCATCGACGGCGTGCCGCCGGGGCGATACACCCTACACGTGTGGCACGAGCGCAGTCCCGAAGTCACCCGCGAGTTGAGCGTCGGAGCGTCCGGCGCGTCGGACCTCGAGCTGCAGCTTGACGCCCGCGGCTTCCGCTGGGAGCCCCACAAGAACAAGTACGGCGAGGATTACCCCCAGGATGTCGGCGATCGCTACTAGACCCGCGCGGCTCGGCCTCGGTCCCAAGATCTTCCTCGCGGTGACGCTCTCGATCGCGGCGGTGCTGGGCGTGACGTTCGGGCTCACGTCGGTGGAGGCCGCCCGCACGGCCGACGCGTCCATCCGACGAGCCCTCACGGGCGTGCGGCGCAGCGTGCAGGCGTTCCTCACCGCGCGGACCGCGACCGTCGCGGGCAGGAGCACGGTAAGCGCGCAGGTGCCCCAGCTCCGCGAGCGGTTGCTGCGACGCGCCAAGCGGAGCGACGTGCTCGATCAGGCCGAAGAGTATCGCCGGCTGATCGGCGCGGCCTGGGCGCTCGTGACCAACGAGCGCGGGATCCTCGTGGCACGCACGGACTACCCGTCGGAGTTCGACCTGGATCTCTCGCGCGGCGCCCTGGTCGCGGGCGCCTTGTCGGGCGAGCAGCAGAATGGAGCGTGGCTCGACGACCGGGCGCATCGGCTCTTCATGGCCGTGGCGGTTCCGCTGCAGGCGTCCGCCGCGGCGGCGCCCCAGGGCGTGCTTGTGGCCGCCTATGCCGTCGACGACTCCCTGGCCCAGGAGATCAAACAGGCCACGACGACCGACGTCGCGTTCTTCGCACTCGATCGGCAGGGGCGACCCTATCTCGTGGGCGCCACCCTGCCGCGCGACGAGATCGGTACCGCCCTCGCCGCCGACACCGCGGCACTGCGCACCATGAGCCGCGATTCGACGGGCACCGAGCTGTCCGCGTTCGTGGGGGGCGAGCACTTGATCGGCCTTG
>DATLKW010000113.1:0-7944 GCA_035538175.1 Gemmatimonadales bacterium
AAACGTCGCCGCCCAAGCGGTTACGCGCGGGCGTGGTGCCTCAGGTGGTGCCACGCGCGCGAGCCGACCCACTCCCCACCCCCTAGCAGACCCTCGGTGCCGAGCCGGTCCGGGCTCGGCCACGACCTGCCCCTGTACTGCACCACGATCTGCGCCGGTCGTCGTCCCACTCCCTTGCGCGCTCCCAGTGCGCCCGCAGCTTCTCTGAAGCGCGCACCCGGTTAGGCGGCGCGTGCTCAATCCATTTCAGACAGGTGAGCAGTGGGAACGTGATCGCGAGCGTCGTTGATCCGGCTGACTCAGGGCTGTATCGAGCAGGTGGTATTTCAGCCATGGTCCTCGGCGTCTCGTACGTCGTGATTATCGTGGCGTACCTTCTCGCGGGAGCTCCACCAAATGAAGACGAGCAGTGGCTCAAGTATCTTTCGGAGCGGACGGCGGCATGGTGGATGATCCTAGGTCTCTCGATCCTCACGGACTTGCTGTTCGTGCCAGTCGCGATATCACTGTTCCTCGCGCTGAAGAACGTCAACAGGAGCGCCATGCTTGCTGGCGCCGGTCTCCTGATTGCGTTCGCGTTCCTGGACCTGGCGGTTACGTGGCCAAACTACGCCTCGCTCATAGGCCTCAGCGGCCAATACGCCTCGGCCACCAACGACGGGCTGCGAACACACGTCATCGTCACGGCAGCACACTACCCGGCCGCAGTCCTGAGCTCGACCCTGGTTGGTGTGTATGCGATCCTGATCCCCTCTCTAGGGAATCTGATCATTGGCCTTGTGATGCTGAAGGGAGATTTCAGCAAGCTGACGGCGTACTTGGCGATGATGTCAGGGGTCCTTGGCGTCGTCGCGGTGGTTGGGCCCCACTTCGCACGAGTCCTCGGACTCGCCATCGTCATCGGTTCGGTGCTCACCACAGTTTGGGTCTTCTTGGCGGGCTACCGACTGTACCGACTTGGTAGCGCATCGTAGATCCCGTAGTCCTGCGCAGGGCTCCGGTTCATGCGTTTGAGAACGTGGAGTTCAGCGCGTCACCCGTCTATGAAAGCCTCTCCTTCCTCGTGACGCTCTCCATGCTGGGGTGCGGCGCGCCTCCACCCCCGCGCGGGTGGTACCCCAATAAGCAGATAAGCCCGCCCACCTCGTGCGCCGGTCGGGCTGCCCTCGATTCGGCTATCCGCGATACCGTCGGCATCACGGAGATGCCCAGGATACGCATGGAAGGAATCCTTCCCGTCGCGCCGCGCGTCGCCAGGTTCGCGGGCGTCGAGGATTCGGTTCTCGTCGGGATCGTGGTCAATGCCGGCGGCCGTCCCGAAAGCATCGCAATTCTTCGCCACGCGCAGTCCCAGTATCGGGATGCTTACGATTCGGCCGCCGTTCACTACGTGCTCCGCCTAACGTTCTGGCCGGGATGCAACGGTTCGAATGCGGTCCGCGTCCGAACGGCCGTCCCGGTCATATGGACGCGCCCGTAATCAACCGCTCAGTCTCGGTGGTTGATATCAAGTCCCGGCAAACTGCAACAAGGGCCTACCCCCCCAGCTAAGTCGTTGAAAAAGCAACAGCCGGCGCTTGTGGGCACCGGCCGCCGTAGCGCCCGGAGCAACCACTCATTACGTTTTGCCGCCGTTCACGCATCGGAGACTGCCACGTGCGCCTGCGCGAGTTCTTTTCCGAAGAGGCCATCAACCTCGGGCTGCGAAGCACGACGAAGGACGACGTTTTGAAGGAGTTGGTCGGCCTGCTCGCACTCGACGAGAAGGCGGAGCAGACGCTCGTCAAAATGCTCAAACGGCGCGAGACCCTCGGGTCCACCGGCATCGGGCACAACATCGCGATCCCGCACTGCCGCGCCCTCGTCGTGAACCGGCTGCGCGTTGCCTTCGGGCGCAAGCTCGACGGAATTGATTTCAACGCGATCGACTCGCAACCGGTGAACTACTTCTTCCTGATTGTCGCCCCGCCGCTCGAGGTGTCGAACCAATACCTCCCCGTGCTCGGCAAGATCGCGCAGTTCGCGAAGGAATCCGACGTGCCGGACAAGCTCGCGAAGATCACCACGCCGCCGGAATTCCTGAAGCTGCTCGAAGACAAGAACATCTAACGCCCGCGCGGGCCTTCCTCCCGCTCACTCCCACTCGATCGTCGCTGGTGGCTTCGAGCTCACGTCGTACACTACCCGATTCACCCCCTTCACCTCGTTGCTGATGCGGCTCGAGATCGTGGCAAGCACCTCGGGAGGGAAGGCAAACCAGTCGGCCGTCATGCCGTCGCGACTCGTCACCGCCCGCAAGGCCACCACATGGTCATAGGTGCGGAAATCGCCCATCACGCCCACTGACTTGATCGGCAAGAGGACGGCGAATGCCTGCCAGATCTGATCGTAGAGGCCGCTCGAGCGGATTTCGTCGATGTAGATCGCGTCCACGCGGCGCAAGAGCTCGAGGCGTGCGGGCGTGACGGGGCCGAGCACCCGGATCGCGAGCCCGGGACCGGGAAAGGGATGACGCCCGACGATCTCCTCGGGAAGTCCCAGCTCGCGGCCGACCTGGCGCACCTCGTCCTTGAACAGCTCGCGCAGCGGCTCGATCAGCGTCCAGGGCAGATTGGGACGGAGACCCCCGACGTTATGATGCGTCTTGATCGTGACGGAGGGGCCACCGAACGGCGAGGCGGACTCGATGACGTCGGGGTACAACGTGCCCTGAACGAGGAACCCCACATCGCCGGCCACGTGTGCGGCGGCGTCTTGGAACACGTCGATGAAGGTGTGGCCGATCCGGCGCCGCTTCTCCTCGGGATCCTCGACCCCGTCGAGCGCCTCGAGGAAACGGTCGGCTGCCTCCACCACCCGCAGATCCATCCCGAGATGTGCGTGGAAGGTGCGCTCGACCTGCTCGCGCTCGCCGCGCCGCAGCAACCCGTGGTCCACGAAGATACAGGCGAGGCGCTCGCCGATCGCGCGGTGCACGAGGGTTGCCGCGACCGCCGAGTCGACGCCCCCGGAGAGGCCGCAAATGGCCCGGCGCCGGGGGCCGACGAGCGTGTCGATCCGCTGTACCTCGTGCTCGATGAAGTGCCCAGGCGTCCAGTCGGGAACGCAGCCGCAGATCGCGAACAGGAAGTTGTCGAGGATCTCGCCGCCCCGCGGCGTGTGGGCCACCTCGGGGTGGAACAAGATGCCGAAGATCGGGCGGGACTCGTGCTGGAACCCCGCGACGGGCGCGTTCGCGCTCGACGCGGTGACGCGAAACCCCGGGGGTGGGCGCTCGATCCGGTCACCATGGCTCGCCCACACGGTGATGCACCCTTCCGGCTCGAACCCCGCGAACAACCCGCTCGCCTCGCGGACCGTCACCTCGGCACGACCGTACTCGCGCTCGGACGAGGGTTTCACCTCGCCACCGGCGAGATAGGTCACAAGCTGCATCCCGTAGCAGATCCCGAGCACCGGCACCCCAAGCTCCAGGAGTGCGGGGGCGGCCGTCGGGGCCCCCGGCTCGAACACCGAATTCGGGCCCCCCGAAAAAATGATGCCCTTGGGCGCGAACTCGCGGATGAAGCCCACGTCGGTGCCACGCGCGGCGGGATGGATCTCGCAGTAGACGTGTGCCTCCCGCACCCGGCGGGCGATGAGCTGCGTGAACTGCGAGCCGTAATCGAGAATCAGGATGCGGTTCACGAGGTCCCGGTGCCCCCCCCGCCCCCTCCTCCTCCCCCTCCCCCTCCCCTGCTGGCACTGCCCCCGTGATACCACGTCGTCGGCTCGAGCACCTCGCCGCGTTGTAGGTCCTCGAGCGTCTCGCGCTGGCGCGCCACATAGTAGCGATCGGCTTCCACCAAGACCTCGGGTGGACGCGGCCGCTGGTTGTAGGTCGAGCTCATCACGAAGCCGTAGGCGCCGGTCCCGAGCACCGCCAGAACCTCGCCCGGCAGGACGGCGGGCATTTTGCGGTCGAGCGCGAGGAAGTCCCCCGACTCGCAGATCGGCCCGACGACGTTCACCAGCTCCTCGGGGCGGTCATCATCAGAGACGAGGGGCACGACCTCGTGGTGGGCGTTGTAGTGGCTCGGCCGCACGAAGTCGGTCATCCCCGCATCCACCACGACGAAGTCCTTGCCACCGGCGTGCTTGCGGTACAAGACCCGGGTGAGGAGCACGCCGGCGTTGGCGACGAGGTAGCGCCCCGGCTCGCACAGGAGCGTGAGCCCCGCCTGCTTGATCGACGGGGCGACGGCCGCGGCGAACGCCTGGGGCGTCGGCGCCTTCTCGCTGTGATACCGGACGGCGAGGCCACCCCCGACGTCGAGCGCGTCGATCGTGTTGATCCCGGACGCGCGAATCGCCGTCACCAGCTCGAGCAGCTTCACCGTGCCGCGATGATACGGCTCGACATCGACGATCTGCGAGCCCAAATGCATCGCGAGCCCCCGCAACTCGAACAGCGAGTCCGCGGCAATACGCTGCGCCACGCTCACGACCTCGTCGTAGGGGACGCCGAACTTCGCGGTCCGCTCCCCCGTCTTCGTATAGGGGTGCGTCTCGGTCGCCACGTCAGGATTGACGCGGATGCCGAGCCGCGCCCGCCGCTTCGAGCGGCGCGCCACGGCGATCGCCGCATCGAGCTCGGCCGCGGACTCGATGTTCAAGTAGCCCACCCCCGCTCGCATCGCCTCTTCGAGCTCTGGGCCGGTCTTGCCGACCCCCGAGAACACGATCGTCCCCGCCTCGAATCCGGCGGCCAGCGCGCGCCTAAGCTCCCCCACGGAGACGATGTCCGCCCCCGCCCCGAGGGCGCGCAGCACCTTCAGGACACCCAAGTTCCCGTTTGCCTTCACTGAATAGCAGATGCGGTGGGGGACGTCCTGCAAGGCGTCGTGGAGCGCATGATATTGGGCGCGGATGAGGTTCGCGCCATAGACGTAAGCGGGCGTGCCGACGCGCTCGGCAATCGCCTGCAGGAGCGCCGGGTCGAACCCCAAGACCCCGGGGTCCGCGGTTCCACGCCGTTGGTGCGATTGAACTTCCGTGAACACCTCCGCACGTGCACGCCGTTCGGATACCGGCTCAACCTCGCTACGAAGGTGAAAGGTAATCGATCCGTCGCTAGCAGGGCCTCGTGCCGGATGTCCTATTCCCAGACTCGGTGAACGAAGGGTCGCCCGACCCGTACTTCCGGGTGCGGGCGACCCATCGACTCGGCAGCCCTCCGTTACTTCTTGCGTGTGCCCATGGTCGCGCCCTTGACGACGTCACCGTTTGAGTAGTGCGCCTCGATCCAACCGGACAAGGCGCCGCCTTTGAGATGGAGCGTCTCACGGGTGGTGACCGTCTGTCCCGCGCGCACGACGCTCTGGAACGGTCCAGCCTCCGTGACGACGCTGTCCCCGCCCATGGCGACGACTCGAGTCGGGATCGGCGGGCGGCCCGCGAGGTTCGTCACCCAACCCTTCTCATCGGCGGTGGCGACGAGCTCTGAAGTGACCACCGTGTCCTTCCCGGCGGCGGTCTTCACGGTGTTCTCCATGGACCACGTCCCGGCGACGTCCGCGAGCTTCATACCAGCAGCGTGCTGCATTGCCCCCATCGGCTTGGCCGCAGGTTCCTGCGCCACCGCCGTTGTGGCATACGCCGTCAGGCAGGCGGTGGAGAGAATGGCTACAATGCGCATTGGGTTGCTTCCTCAGGCTTGAGGGTTTGTCGCTGCGCTGACGCCATTTGACACTGGCGTCAGCGCGGCGACGCTGACCACGAGTTGAGCGCGTCTATGTTACCCGGCAGTACAGAAGCCCGCTAGCAGATGCACGGCCGCCTGTCCCCGCTCCGGCTCTCGAGCCGGCTTGGCGGTCCGCTCCCCGGTTTTCGTGTAAGCGTGCGTCTCGGTCGCGACGTCGGGGTTGATGCGGATGCTGAGCCGCGCCCGCCGTTTCGCGCGGCGCGCCACGGTGATCGCCGCCTGGGACGGGTAGGGAGCGAACGTTCGGTGTTAAGAGGGCGAGCCGGGGCCGCGCGGGATTCAGAAAGTCAAGTCGAGGCGAGCACTCCAGACGGGGGTGAGGGGCTGCGTGAACAGGTCCTGGATCGATAGGCCGGCTGGTCCGAACGCGCTCACCTCAGGATCGAGCCCCTTATAGCTCGTCCAGGTCACGAGATTTCGGCCCGAGAGAGTCAACGACATCTCCTCGGCGCCGAGGTGGTCGCTCCAGCCGCGGGGCGCGATGACAATCACGGAGACCTCGCGCAGCTTCAAGAAGCGCGCGCTCTCCAGCCAGCCGGCTCCCGTCCCGGCTTGCCACGCTGCCCAGGGCACCTGCTCCGCGAGCGGTGTCGAGGGGTCGGTAGCGGCCCGACAGACGAGGCTCAGGCAGCGAAACGCCTCTGTCGCATTTAGGAGGCTGTGTCCCGATCGATACTCGAGGAGCGCTGCGATCCGGATACGACCGCGCCACCCGAATGCGCTGGTGAGCGACGTGCCCTCCGTGGGAAAGGGCGTTCCGAGGTAGCCCGCGGGGCCCAGTTGCACCGCGCTCGGGGCGAGGACACCATTCGGAGCGATCGGCTGGTAGCCGAGGATCGGTTTGCCCCAATAACTGCCGACCGGTGCATCGACCCCGGCCCTTTGAAATACTCCGAAGCCACCACCGATGAAATCGTTGAGCGCCAGCCGCGCGACGCGGTTGCGGTTCCCCCATGCGGAGACGCCGACGCTCAGCGTCGTCGCGGGCCCTCGCAGCACGGTCGCCGATAACCCCAGCTCGATACCCTTGTTGCTCACTACGCTGGAGTCGGAAAAGAAGAACAGCACGCCCGACGACGGTGCAGCCGAGAAGGAGGTCCAGACATGTGTCGTGCGCTTGTCGTAGACCGTGGCGCTGAACGCCGCCCTGCCCTGGAAGAGCTCCGCGTCCAGACCCGCCTCGATCTCACGGGTGCGCTCGGGCTTGAGTGGCGCGATGGCCGGCCCCGGTGCTACCAGCGGGGAAACACCCCGGAAATAACTGCCCTGCCCGCCACCCACTGCGCCGTAGGCCGCGCGGAGACGCCAGGTGGCGACCCCCGATCCGTCTCGAGGCACGAGTCCCCGCCAAGAAACGCCAATCTGCGGGTAGAGAACTGCCCGATCCGTAGTCCCGCCGGCGTGGGTCGTAACGTCCCGTCGAAGCGCGCTCGTCACGACCAGGCGGTCGTGAACCGCGATGTCTTGCGCCAGAAAGAGGCCGGTCGTAGCGACCGTGTCTAGCAACCGACTCAAGCTGGAACTGCCGGCGGATCCGAAGACGGCGCCCGAGCTATCCACCAGCTCGAGCGCGCGTCTGTAATAGTGAGCACCGAGCGTCGTCCGGAGCGATACGCCCGACCACGGCGTGACGGCTGCCGTCGCCACGAGCGTGCCCGTTAATCGGTGGTTGAGGACCTGACCGCCGGTCCACGACGAGAACGCTGGATTGGCGTACGGGCCCTCACCGGGGCGTTGCCGGCGGTCGTCATGCTGGTCGGTCCGCTCGACGCCGACTACTGCGCGCACACTCAAGGGGACGACCGGCCGCCACGTACCCGCCACGGTCCCGTTCACCCGCTCGACGTGCTGCAGGCTTGTCACCTGAAGGATGCCGCCCGGAGGGATCCACCAGCCGCCCGCGGCGGTACCGCCCAGGCTGTTTAGGAGCAGGCCGTACTCCGCTGAGTCGTTCATCGGGAGTCGCAGGTCGCCCGCGAAGTATCCGATCGCGAGCGACAGCTCGGCGCGGGCCCCCGCCAGGAGCTGGCCCGTGCCCTGGAAGGCAGCCCGCTGCCAGTAGTTCGGGTTCAGGACCTCGGGATGAAGCCCACCTGCCGCGGCGAGGCGCGGCTCGTCAACAGCGGGAAGCCCGTACACGCCGCCCAGTCCATCCCACTGGCCGTGCACCGCGTAGCGGACGGCGGCGCTGCCGCCCGAGG